>JAEZBU010000052.1 GCA_023426855.1 Pseudomonadota bacterium
GGGAAGAGGCGCGGCCCGGAGTGAGCCGCGCCGCACAGTGCAGGTTTTAGAACTGGGTCTTCACGACCTTGCCGCCCTCGATTTTCACGAGGTAGACACTGGGCGTGCTCTGACCGCTTTCCTTACCCGCGGGGCCCTGCTTGGCGAAGGCGATGTCGCCGTAGACGCCGTTGACCTTGACCTTCCACAGCGCATCCTTGATGGCGGGTGCTTCGGCTTTACCGGCAATCTTGATCGCCTCGACGATCGTGCGAATACCGTCGTAGCCGCGGAAGCCTTCAGTCAGGCCGCCGACGTGATGGCCACGTGCTGCCCATTCGTCCATGTAGCGCTTGGAGATTTCCGGATGCGTTGTCACTTCCGGGAACCACGGCGGGAAGAACACGGTATGCATCGAGCCGTTGGCTGCATCGCCGGCCTGCTGGGCAACCTGATCCGGCGAATTGGAGCCGCCCGTCGTGATGATCTGATGCTCCAGGCGCTGGTCCTTGGCCTGCTTCATGATCAGCGTGACCTGCTCGACGGCCGTGGTCACAAACAGCGCATCGCCGCCAGAGGCCTTGATGCGCGTGAGCTGGGCGGAGAAATCCGTTGCCTTCGGATCCATCGTCTCCATGACGCCGACGGTGACGCCGTTCTCCTTCAGCATCTTGGAGAATTCCTGCGCGGAACCGATGCCGAAGTCATTATTGGTGTTGAGGAAGTCGGCCTTCTTGATGCCGAGCTTGGCGACCAGCGGCTGGAACGCCTTGGCTTCCATTTCCGACGTCGGGCTGATGCGGAAAACATAAGGATTGCCCGAGGTGGTGATCTTGCCGGACGATGATGTCTCGACCAGCATCGGGATTTCATATTCCTCGAGCTTCGGCATGACGGCGAGCGTCAGTGTCGAACTCCAGGCGCCCATCACCACCGGCACCTTATCCTTTACGACGAGTTTCTCGATGGTGGCGACGGCTTCCGTCGGATTGGACTTATTGTCTTCGACGACGAGCTGGATCTTCTTACCCAGCACGCCACCGGCCTTATTGATTTCATCTTCGGCAATCTTGGCGCCTTGGGCGACGTAATTGCCGGATGCCGCGAACGCACCGGTCAGAGGCTGCGTTACACCTATTTTGATCGTGTCCTGCGCGGCGGCCTGACCTGCAAAGGCCGCTGCGCCAAGCATGGCGAGTAACGGTAATCTCATGACGACTCTCCCTTTGTTGAACGCTCAGGCGCACCCGAGCCGGCTTGGAAACGGCGAAGCCGGCACACCCCGACGAATGCTCATTTTTGAACCCCGGTTCGTCGCGCCCGGAGCTGAGTTTTTTTATCCCGGTGATCGGACCGGGCAGTGGGTTGGCCTTACGGCCTCATCCCATTTTCTTCTGCAGCCGCGGGATGATCTCCTTCGCGACCGCTTCAACCTGCTCCTTTTCGTATTTATACGGAACGAAAATAATGCGATCGATGCCGGTGGCGACATGCGCCTCGAGTTGTTCGACGCATTCCTCAACGGTTCCCATGATCGCGCTGTCCATGGTCGACTCCGACCATGAGGCGTAATCCCATTCCGTCTGCAGCCAATGTTTCATCGGCTCTTCGATTTTTTCGCGCGGGCCGATGCAGATCGGAAGCTGGTTTGTCGAGATCAGTTCATCGGGATCGCGGCCAGCTTCTTCAGCGAAGTTGATCACCTTCGCCCAGGTTTTCGCGAAACTGTCGGCCGTATAATAGTATGTCAGCCAGCCGTCACCCTTGGTGGCGGCGCGCTTCAGAACCGCATCGACATAGCCGCCAATCAACAGCGGCGGGCGCGGCTTCTGCACTGGTTTGGGAAACAGCACAGCGCCACGCAGATTATACGGCGGATAATCGCCATCGACCTTATCTTCGGTCCAGAGCCGGTTGATGATCTCCAGCCCCTGCTCCATGATTTTACCGCGCTTGGTA
Source organism: Pseudomonadota bacterium (assembly GCA_023426855.1). Classification (GTDB taxonomy): domain Bacteria; phylum Pseudomonadota; class Alphaproteobacteria; order Rhizobiales; family Hyphomicrobiaceae; genus ZC4RG25. The sequence goes on from JAEZBU010000052.1 coordinate 1,939, forward strand.
AAATCGACGCCCAAAGAGTCGAATTCGCGCTTGTACCAGCCGACCGCCGCGCCAACCACCAGACGTCCGTTGGAAATATGATCGATGGTGGCGAGTTCCTTCGCCAACAACACTGGATTGCGCATCGGCATCACGAGAATGCCTGTTCCGACCTTGATCTTGGTCGTGCGCGCGGCCACCGCCGTGAGGATCGTCAACGCCTCATGAATAGGGAAATTAGGGTCGACGCCGAGCAGGATGTGATCCCAGGCCCACAAGGATTCGTAGCCCAGTTCCTCCATGCGCACGCCGTACTCGATCAGCTCCTGCGCGCTCGGCATTTCCGGATAGCGCGTAAAATTGCGCATCGCGATGCCGAATTCCGTTTTCTTCTTTTTCGCCATGACGGCTCCTACCAGTACGATGAAACAGTCGGCACGCTTACGCCGTATACAGGCGCTCCGGATCAAGGTGGCGCAGAACGTCGAGTTCCTCCTTGCGTGGCGGCTCGGTGATCTCGACCTTGCTGTCGAACAGCAGCTTGAACCCGGTGTTTTCCTGAACCTGATCGCGCGTGACGCCGGCGTGCAGAGCGAGCACCTTCATTTCGCGGCTGTCTTCGTCAAAGCCCAGGATGGCCATGTCGGTCACAACGCGCCACATGCCGCCCTGCGGAAGCCCACGTTCGGCGCGCGATTTCCTGCCCTCAATCCAACCCGGCGACGTGATGAAATCGACATCGGCGACAAACCGACGTTTCTCATGCTTCATCGCAACGATCATATTGGTGAGCGATGAAATGTCGTTGCCACCGCCAGTGCCCGGTAAACGCGTCTTCGGGTTATCGCTGTCGCCGATATAGGACGAATTGAGATTGCCGAAGCGATCGATCTGGGCACCTCCCATGAAACCGACATCGACATAACCGCGCTGTAACAGCAGCAACACGTCGGTAATCGGCAGCACCATGTTTGAGCGCCGCGTGCAACGCTGCTCATTGGTCGAAGGCGGCAACTCTCCCGGCACGATGAATGGGCCGATAGTGCCGCCTTCAAACAGAATCGTCAGATGTGGCGCGAATTTGCGCTGCGCCAGCGTCGCCGCCAGCAGCGGAATGCCGATGCCCGCGAATACCGTATCGCCATCCTTCATCAGGCGCGAAGCCATCACGGCCAGCAATTCCGAAGCGGTATAGGTCGCGTTGGGAGAGGATTGCTCAGTCATTGTGAACGCTCCTGCCGCGGCGGCTGGCATCGAGCAGCGATGCCATTCCGAGTTTGGACAGATAATCGGGCCAGTCTTTGGCGCCGTAAACATACTCGGCGAGATATTTTTCCGGCCCCTTGATCGGATCTTTCATTTGGGCCGCGTAATCATCCAGGTGATCGAAGAATGGCTCATAAATGCCGTAGCATTCATGCGGCGCACAGCCGAACGGCACCTCGACGACCGCATCGACTGTAAAGAAGGGAATACGAGTCTGATCGGGTGTGCGGCGGATCTGGTCATTGGAAACGATGCGTTCCGTCGTCAGGATCACGCGATTGGCCGCCATCGCCATATCGATATCCATGAATTGCAAGCCGTCGATCTGCGCATTTCCATAAGCATCGCAGCGCTGCACGTGGATCAGCACGACGTCGGGATTGAGCGCCGGTAGCAGCGCCACCGTTTCCCCGGTGAACGGACATTCCATAGATTTGATGTCCCCACCCAGTTTGGTGGCGATATCGGAACCGATCATCGAACGCGCTGGAATGAACGGGATGCCCATGGCGCCGGCGCGGTAGCGCAGCCCTATCGACATGTGGCTCCATTCATCAAAGCGGGCCAGCTTGTTTTCCGTATAGTGGCGCATCACCTTGGACACGCCCCACACGATGCCTTGCGTGAACCAGCTCGTAATCACGTGTTTCGACGCGCCGGACGCGAACAGCAATTCGCCCTCCGATGACGTAATCGAACGGGAAACCATCAGATCCTTTTTTCGCGCGCGAATCAGAGCCCACACCATCGCCATCGGCGTGCGCGACATGGTGCAGCCGCCGATCCCGACGTGGTCTCCATCATTGACGAGGCGCGCTGCTTCTTCCAGCGACATCACCTTTTCGCGCAAACCACGATCGCGCGCCATCGTATCGCGACGGATGGTTTGGTAGGATTTGACCAACGCTTCAGTGCTCATGTGCGGTCAATATCTCCGATTGATGCCTTAAGCTGCTGCCGCTTCCATGCCGCTGTCACGATTGAAAGCCGTAATCATCTCGTCCCATTGCGGAACGAGATCGTGCAGGCCGCGCCAGAACTCCTGCTTCTTGCGACGGTCGAAATCCGCCAGCGAAATACCTTGCTGCTCGACCCAGGTGAAATAGCCGAGATTGAAAATGCGCTCGCGTTCGCGATGCGTCGCATCGAGCACGTGTTCCGTATCCGCGCCGAGCAAATGACGGCCGACAAGCTCAGCCGCGATTTCGGAATTCAGCTCGCCCGAGTTGTGCCGCCGCGCCAGATATCGGCGCACCTCGCTCGTGTACATCGTGGCCGGATCGGTGGCGACCGTCATCACCACGCTATCGCTGCCGAGATTGTAGTGTTTTGCGAGTTTTATCGCTCCGAGGATATTCGCGATGCTCGACAAACCGAATTGCTTCAGCTTTTCGATCGTTTCAGCCGGCACGTCGAGGCGGCGGGCGATATAATCGCAGCCGACATCGGTATTAAAAACAGCGTTCAGGCCATCGGTCGCCTGATCAGTAATGCCAATAACAATGTCGGTATTGGTGACGTTATGGATAAGCGGAACATGCTTGTCGCCGATACCCTGGATGTTGTGCTCGCCGTAACCGTTCATCAGCAGCGTCGGGCATTCCACCGCCTCGACCACCGCGATCTTGGCGCCGTAGTTCTCTTTAAGATAATCGCCGGCTGCCAGCGTGCCGGCCGAACCACTCGCCGAGACATAAGCCGCCAGCTTGAGATCATGGAATTTCGGCAGCGATTGGAATACTTTCTCCAGCGCCGGACCGGTGCAACGCCAATGGCCGACGTAGTTGGCAAACTCGCTGAACTGGTTGAGAATCTCGTTATCGGGATCCCGGCCCAGTTCAGCACACGCGTCGTAGATTTCCTTGACGTTCGATTCCGTGCCCGGCGTCCGCACGATATCGCCCGACTCCGACACCCAGCTTTCCAGCCAATCGAAGCGTTCCTGGCTCATGCCCGCGGGCAAAACGGCGACGCCGCGGCAACCGAGAATGCGGGAAATGGCGACACCACCGCGGCAATAGTTTCCGGTTGACGGCCACACCGCGCGCTGACGCGTTGGGTCGAACCGCCCTGCAACCAACCGCGGCGCAAGGCACGCATAAGCCGCCAGAACCTTATGTGCGCCGATCATCGGAAACAGCGCGCCCAGCGCGACAACGATGCGCGCGCTCACGCCTGTCAGTGCCGGCGGTAATTCCACATGCACCGGGACAGAAACCTGCCCCTTGCGATCGAGATCGTTGAACCAATTTACGCGATAGAGATTGGCAGGATGCGCGTCGTCCGGCCCGACATCCTTCAGCGAGGCGCGGATTGATGCCGGCGCACTGGCCGGATCAGCCAGCTCGGCGAATGTCGGCAGCCGCACCCGCTTCTCTTTCAGACGATCGATGGCGCGCTTGCGAACCGCTGCATCCTCGACCCTGA
>JAEZBU010000109.1 GCA_023426855.1 Pseudomonadota bacterium
TGCGGCAACGTCTCGAACCGCGAGATGAAGGAGCAGATCCTCGACTCCATGGAGATCGAGCGCGAGCGCGGTATCACCATCAAGGCGCAAACGGTGCGCCTCGACTACAAGCACAAGGACGGAAAAGTCTATCAACTCAATCTGATGGACACCCCTGGCCACGTCGACTTCGCCTACGAGGTGTCGCGGTCGCTGGCCGCCTGCGAGGGCGCCGTTCTGGTTGTCGATGCCTCGCAGGGCGTCGAAGCGCAGACGCTGGCCAACGTCTACCAGGCGCTCGACAACAACCTGGAAATCCTGCCGGTTCTCAACAAGGTCGATCTACCTTCGGCCGACGAGGATCGCGTCAAGGAGCAGATCGAGGACGTCATCGGCATCGACGCCTCGGAGGCGGTCGGCGTGTCGGCCAAGACCGGGCTCAACGTCGAGGCGGTGCTGGAGGCCATCGTCGAGCGCCTGCCCGCGCCAAAGGGCGACCGCAGCAAGCCGCTCAAGGCCATGCTGATCGACAGCTTCTACGACGCGTATCTCGGCGTTATCGTGCTGGTCCGGGTGATCGACGGCGTCCTCAAGAAGGGCCAGAAGATCAAACTGATGGCTTCCGACGCCAACTATCAGATCGATCGCGTCGGCGTATTCCGCCCCAAGCAGGAAATGCTGTCCGAACTCGGCCCCGGCGAAGTCGGCTTCTTCACGGCAGCGATCAAACAGGTTGCCGATACGCGCGTCGGCGACACCATCATCGACGAAAAGAACCTCACGGCCGAGCCGCTGCCGGGCTTCAAGCCAGTGCAGCCGGTGGTGTTCTGCGGCCTGTTCCCGATCGACGCCGCCGATTTCGAGGATCTGCGCGATGCCATGGGCAGGCTGCGCCTGAACGACGCCAGCTTCTCCTACGAGATGGAGACCTCGGCGGCCCTCGGCTTCGGTTTCCGCTGCGGCTTCCTCGGCCTGTTGCACCTCGAGATCATCACCGAGCGTCTCGAGCGCGAATTCAATATGGACCTGATCACGACCGCGCCGAGCGTGATCTACCACATCCATATGAATGACGGCTCGATGATGGAATTGCACAACCCCGCCGACATGCCCGATCCAGTGCGCATCGCGCATATCGAGGAGCCGTGGATCCAGGCAACGATCCTGGTGCCGGACGAATACCTCGGCGCCGTGCTCAAGCTGTGCCAGGACCGCCGCGGCCGCCAGAAGAACCTGACCTACGCAGGCACCCGCGCCATGCTGGTCTACGAGCTGCCGCTCAACGAAGTGGTGTTCGACTTCTACGACCGCCTGAAATCGATCAGCCGCGGCTACGCTTCGTTCGACTACCAGATGATCGGCTACGAGGAGAACGACCTCGTCAAGATGTCGATCCTGGTCAACGCCGAGCCCGTCGACGCGCTCTCGATCATCGTGCATCGCAGCCGTAGCGAACAGCGCGGGCGAGTCATGTGCGAGAAGCTGAAGGACCTGATCCCGCCGCATCTGTTCCAGATCCCGATCCAGGCCGCGATCGGCGGACGCATCATCGCACGCGAAACCATCCGCGCGCTGCGCAAGGACGTCATAGCCAAATGCTATGGCGGCGACATCACGCGCAAACGCAAGCTGCTCGAAAAGCAGAAGGCCGGCAAAAAGAAGATGCGCGAGTTCGGCAAGGTCGAGATCCCGCAGGAAGCCTTCATCGCCGCTCTCAAAATGGACGAGAACTAGGGCATTTCCGATTTAGGTCGAATGGCGTCCCTTCCTAGTCATCCCGGGCCTTGTGCCCGGGATCCATCTCTCCGCTGGCATCGACACGTGCAGTTGGGTGGATCGCGGTGACAAGCACCGGGATGACAACTGTGGCTCGGTTGACGTCGCCGTTTCCATCTCAATCGGAAGGACTCCAGGGCTTCGCCACCCTTTTCGGCATCACGCCCGGCAACCGTCTCGGGCAGCGCACGTTCCAATTTCCCGTCATTCCCGCGCAGGCGGGCATGACGGTCGTGGAGAGACGTCGCGCGGCCTCTCGACGGCTTCCGCACGTGCCCGGTTGCGGATCTCACGCCGCAGGGGCTAGTCTGGCGGCCGCACGAAATCAGAGCTTACGAGACCCATCATGTCGCTTGCGCAGGACGCCAAACCCGCACCGATCGAACTTGGCCACGGCAAGACCGCGCTCGAAATCTTCATGGAGCCGACCTGCCCGTTCTGTAAGCGCACATTCGACAAGCTGCCGCAGCTCGTGGCGTTGGTCGGTGCAGACAAGCTGACCGCCAAGATCCGCTTCGTCTCGCAGCCCTGGCACCTGTTTTCTCCGATCGTCACGCGCAGCATCCTGGCGGCAAGCGCTACCGAGGGCGGCACCGAGGCGGCGCTGAAAACCATGGCTCACGTGTTCGACCATCGCGAAGACTACGAATTCGAGAACCACTGCGCGGGGCCGAACATGCACCGCACGCCCACCGACATCATCACCAGCATATCGAAGGGCACTGGCATCGAGATTGCCGAGGCGTTCAAACTGAAGAGCGTCGATCAGGCTCTACGCTGGCACGCGAAATACGGCCGCCAGAACGGCATCCACGTTTCCCCGACCTTTATGATCAACGGCTTGGTCGAACCGAACATGAGCAGCGGCCAGACGATCCAAGAATGGGCCAAGCTGCTGCAGCCGCATCTGCAGGCGTGAGTGCGCCTATCCTGTTGAAATCTCTTGTTTGCCACCAGCGGAGTGTTGGCCCGGCGGCGTGACTCAGAAATGCTTCGCGCGCGCGAATTGCTGCGCGATCGGAGCCGCCATGAGCCTTCTCTATCGCATCATCTACGCTGCCCATGCCAACGGCACGCATCATAAGCTGGCGCTGGACGCCCTGCAGAAGCTGCGGCATCCGCAGGCGGAAGGCTGGCGCAATGTCATGCTCAAGCACGTCGGGCTGTATCTCGAAGGCTCGAAAGATCCCGACAAAGTCTTCAAGGACTTCAAGAACCACGTGCTGCACGTGCGCGACAACTATTGGGGTGGCGCGCCGGCGAAGGTCGAGAACTGGTACGGCCATCTCGTCACCGCGCTGCAGGAAAGCAAATGGAGCGAGGCCGCCTATGCTGCGGGCGTGCTGTCGCATTACTACACCGATCCGATCCACCCGTTTCATACCGGCCAGACCGAGGCCGAAAACAGCGTCCATCGCGCCGTCGAGTGGAGCATCAATCGCGCCTACGACGGTCTGAAATCCGAAGCTGACCGAAACTTCGCCAGCCTTGCCGTCTCCGTCCCGGAAGGACCGGCGTGGCTGAAGGAAATGACCTGCGCCGGCGCGGAGTTCTCCAATCGCTATTACGAGAAGCTGATCGCGCATTACGACATTCACACCGGCGTCTCCGATCCGCCGGCCGGCCTGGACGCCATCTCGCGCCGTTTCGTCGGCGAACTGATCACCTACGCTGCGACCGGGTTCGCGCGCATTCTCGACCGCGCCTTCACCGAATCCGGGCAGCAGCCGCCGAAGGTGAGCCTGGGGCTCGATACACTGATCGCAACGCTGCAGATCCCATCCAAGATGCTGCAGAAACGGCTGTCGAATGCGGAAGACCGCGCCATCGTGCAGCAGATGTATGACGAGCTGAAATCGACCGGCACGGTGTCCAAGACGCTGCCGGAGGATGACCGCAAGATACGCGATCAGTTTGCCAAGGAAGTGCTGGCGCCGCGGGAGGCTGCGGCGGCTGAAGCGCGGGCGAAATTCCTGACACCGTCCGCCTCCAATAAACGCCGTCCGCGACCGGAAAGCGCGGTACTGCCAGCGAAGAGCACTGCTTCAGAAGCTCCGCCAGCGCCAAGTGCTTCGCAGTCCTCAGAATCCGAACCGACGCTCGCCGTCATGCAGCGGCTTGAAAAGGCGGCGGCCCCCTTGCTGCAACCGCGCCTCTATCTCGCTGCGACCGACAATCTGGACGCGGCACCATCGATAGGGCCGAAGACCGCACGCCGCTTTGCTCAAATCGGTGTGTTTACGGTGGCGGACTTCCTCGCGCGCGATCCAGCCGAACTCGCCGAACGGCTGCGCATGCGCTGGATGCCGGCGCAGGTCCTCAGTGACTGGCAGGCGCAGGCCCAGCTCGTCATGTCAGTGCCGAGCCTCAGGGGGACGCACGCTCAGCTTCTCGTTGGCGCAGGCTATCGCGATGCAGAGTCGATCATCGCGGCGGACGCCGACAAGCTGTGCGCGGATGTGCTGACGTTTGCGGCGACCGAAGAGGGTCGCCGTGTTCTGCGCGAAGGTGGCGCGCCGGATATCGAGAAAATCCGCGCCTGGATTTCCAACGCGACGACTTTTGCCCAAGCGGCATAATTTCATTACAGCTTAATGTCGCCTGATTGAGCCCTATACGTTTCCCGCTGGATGGTGTCCCATGAGCATCGCTGCCGACTTGATCCGCATACGCAATCGCGCGTAGCTTAAGCTGGCGGACATCCGCTGCAAGGCATAGTCCGCCACGAAGCAACGGCGACATGTCGGGACAATCCAGCCTTATAGGCTCGATAAATCTCGCCTTCTGAAACGGGAATCTGAAACACTGGCGACGCTACGCACATATCTGGCGATGCTGTTGCTGATG
>JAEZBU010000119.1 GCA_023426855.1 Pseudomonadota bacterium
GAAACCGGCTCGGTGATTTCGCCGTTCTACGATTCCCTGATCGCCAAGGTCATCGGCACGGGACCGGATCGCGCCACGGCCATCGACCGTACGCTGCGGGCGCTGGAGGAGATTACCGTTGCCGGCGTCAAGACCAACGCCGCGTTCCTGCATGCGTTGCTCGATCATAGCGATTTCCGCAGCGGCACGGTCGATACCAGTTTCATTGGCCGCAATCTCGAAGCGCTGACGGCAGCACAAACCGATAAAGCCGCCATTGCCGCAGGCGTGGCCCGTTTGATCGATCATCGGGCGGAGGCGTGTGCCGAACTCGCGCGCAGGCGGTCCGGCGAAGCGCACTCACCCTGGAGCGCGCGCGATGCCTTCCAGCTCGGTCCGCCACGCCGTCAGATCGTCAGCGTCATGGTGGACGGCGCGGAAACCAAGTTCGATGTGAGCTGGGAGGGTGGAAAACTCCACGTGGCCGCCGCGGGGGACGTGCCTGCCCCGCCTGCTGCACGTCATCCCAAAACCTTCGCCGCCGACGATCGCGTCTATCTGCTGCACGATATGCTGCACACGGAGATCGCCTGGCCGGTGCATGATGTGTCGGCTGCCAATGATGGTACCGCTGGCGCCAGCGTGCGCGCGCCCATCAACGGCCGGGTCGCCAAGGTTTTTGTCAGCGAGGGCGAAACCGTTGAGAAAGGACAGCAGGTCGCCGTCATTGAAGCGATGAAGATGGAGCATGTACTGGTCGCACCGCGCCTTGGCACGATTGCCAAAGTCTCAGCGCAGGAAGGCCAGCAGGTGACCGAAGGCACCGTGCTCGCCACGTTGACGGAGGACTGACGTGAACCTGCTGACCGATATTTCCGGCCTTCGCGTCGGACATGCCCACGACGCCAAGGTCATCAGCGGCGTCACCGTGGTGATTTTCGACAAGGCGAACGTCGCCTCCGGTGTCACGCGCGGCGGCGCACCCGGCGGCCGCGATACCACGCTGCTCGAACCGGAAATGACGGTCGAAAGCCTCGATGCCGTCGTGCTGGGCGGCGGTTCGCTGTTCGGCCTCGATGCGGCGGGCGGTGTCGTGTCCTATCTGCGCGCACAGGGCCGCGGCGTGCCGGTCGGCAACGTTAATATCCCGATCGTGACGCAGGCCATCGTGTTCGACATGATCAACGGTGGCGACAAGAATTGGGGCCGTATGCCGCCGTATTGGGAGATGGGCTGGAAGGCTGCGGAGCGCGCGGTCGGCGGGGAATTCCCGCTCGGTACCATCGGCGGCGGCTATGGCGCCAGCACCGTGACATTCAAGGGCGGGCTCGGCTCGGCCAGCACCACCATCACCACAGGGCATCGGGTCGCGGCGCTGACCGTGGTCAACGCAGTCGGCTCGGCGACCATCGGTGACGGACCGCATTTCTGGGCTGGCGGTTGCGAAGTCGGCGATGAGTTCGGCGGTCAGGGCTTACCCGCGCAGGTCCCGGCCGACGCGCTGGCGATGCGCATCAAGGGCGGCCGCCAGCCGTCCACCACCATCTCGCTGATCGTCACCGATGCCAAACTGAGCAAGTCCCAGGTCAAGCGCCTTGCCATGATGGCCGATGACGGCCTCGCCCGCGCCATCCGTCCGGCGCATGCACCGATGGACGGCGACACCGTCATCGCGGTCGCAATACCGGACAAACCGGTGGCCGATCCGGTCATCGATCTCACCGAACTGGGTATGGCGGCTGCTGATTGTCTTGCCCGCGCCATAGCAAGGGGCGTATTTGAAGCAACGCTTCCTGGCGAGTCGTGGATGGGCCCGCCTGCATATAGGGATTTCTATCCGTGACCCTGCGCCGGGTACTCGCAATCGCTTTACTTGCCTTATCGTCGGTCGTTCTAGGCTGGCATGGGGTGCGGCAATATCAAATCATGACCTGCCAGGATGGCGGGGGGATCTGGGATCGCTCGCAATCAAAGTGCTTGCCGAAGCCGCCGAGCCCGATCCTGCAGCGTGATATTTACAGGTCCTAGGGCATTTCCGATTTAGGTAAAACGTTGTCCCCACCTGGTCCTCCCGGGCCTTGTGCCCGGGATCTATCTCTCAGCTGGCGTCGACACGTGCAGTTGGGTGGATCCCGGTGACAAGCACCGGGATGACCGCTGTGGCTCGGTTGACGTCTCCGTTTCATCTGAATCGGAAGGACTCTAGCCGCGCGCTTCCGGGCGGCCCAACCGCGCGACCTCGAAATCTTCGCTGACCTTGCCGTCCGACTCGATCGTCACGCGCCAGATCGACAATCCGTAGCGGAACGTCAATCGCGTCCGGCCGGCGTCCTCACCGACGCCGCTTTCCGAAACGCTGACGAGACGTCCGGTCCGCATCGCGTCTCGGACGTCATCGATGCTCAGGCCGAACCGCGCCGCCAGCGTTTCGGCGGACACCACGTAGGCCCCGTCAACACGCTCCAGCCACGGCTCGGACGCAGACATCTCACCTCATCACACCAGCTTGCCCCGCGCCGCCACCGGCAGCACGTCGACCACTTCGTCACCGCGCACCGCGATCAGCCGGTCGACCATGTTCACCACCACACAGACGTGGTTCGGGATGACACGCACGACGTCACCAACGCTGGGCCGCTCGTTGCAGCCGCTGAGATCGAGGAAGCCATGCTCCTCGGCGAAGGCTTTGATACGCGCTTGCGGATGCTCCAGGATCAGCCCGAAACCGTCCATGCCGCCACCCGGATCGGAGGTCAGCGTCTTGGAACCGGCATCGAGAATGCCGCGCTCCGGCGCCGCCCGGCTGACCACCGTCGTGTAGACGTTCAACGCGCAGTCATCGAGCGTCGCCGCGCCGCAAGCCACCATCATGCGGTCGTTGAAAATGTAGGTGCCGGCACGATGCTCGGTGGCACCTTCGAGTTTGCCAAGATTGGCGAGGTTCGGCGTGCCGCCGGTCGAAACCACCGTATCGCGCAACCCCGCTTCGCGCACGCCGGCGCGCGCCGTATCGAAGAAACGCTGCGTTTCCGGCCAGGAAGCCTCTGTCGGGTAGAACATGAAGCCCGCGAACTCGAGGCTCGGCAGTCCACCGATCAGGCGCGCCAGTTCCACCGCCTCGGCGGCCGTTTCGACGCCCGCGCGCTTGCGGCCGGTATCGCATTCGATGACCACCTTGAGCGGCCGCTCGGCGATCTGTCCGGCTTCGGTGAGCCCCTTGATGACGGTTGGATTGTCGGCCGCAACCGTGATGTCGGCGCGCTTCAGCAAAGCACCGAGACGTCCCATCTTCTCACTGCCGAGCAGATTGTAGCTGATCAGGATCTGATCGAGGCCTGCATCGACCATGACTTCCGCTTCGCCGAGCTTCTGGCAGGTAATGCCGCTGGCGCCGGCATCGAGCTGCATACGGGCGATGACCGGACTCTTGTGCGTCTTGATGTGCGGCCGGTTGGCCACTTTGGCGGCATCGCATAGACCCTGCACGCGCGCGATGTTGCGCTCCACCCGGTCGAGATCGATGACGACGGCGGGCGTACCGAATTCACGCGCCACCCGCTCCTTCAGAGTTTCGATGCTCATGCTTGGCTCCCCAGACTTACACAAGCCTACGATAGCGCTTGCAGACACGGAGCGCAAAATCCGCCTGCTATCAATCCTTGAGTAGCTCGCTGGCGCTGGACCAGCGTATCGCGGGATGAGGCCCAATCTCCTCCACCAATTCATCGAGAAACCGCCACGCCCGATCGTCGTGCACGAGATGATGCGTCAGGATTCCAACGACGCCGCCGTCGCAACGCGCGCGCTCCAATTCCTGCGCGAGCTTGACGATCAGCAGGTCGAGCGCCCACCCGCCCCGCGTGCCGGCCCAATCGATGATATCGACGTGGGTGTTGATCTCCTTCAGCGCCTCAGCTTCCGCCAGCAGACGCTTGTTGCCGAACGTCGACAGGCCCACAAAGCCGAGTCCAGGCAGAAGTCCGGCGACTTCGGGATCAATCCGGTTCCAGGGGGGCACATAGATCGGAACTGTTTTGCCGCCAAACAGGTCATCGAGCCGGGCAGCAGCCTGCCGCAGTTCCTCGAGGATCACAGCCTGCCCCCGATGCGGCGGAAACTCCTGCGCCTTGATGCCCGCTGGCTGATGATTGGCATGCGACCAGCCATGCATCGCGGCCTCAACCTGACTGGCCGACAGGTAGGCTGCCAGCTCTGGATCCGCGCCCTTCGGAACGCAGGCAATCAGAGGGCAAATGCCATGTGGCCTGCATAGATCGACCAGCCGCTCCAGGTTGCGCGTAACGGTTACGGCGTCGTCGTCCCGCAGCCACATCTGCGCTTTGCGATTTTCGTCAAGCCAGAGCTGCAATTGGTGATGTACCGGCGCCCAACGCTCACGCCGTTCCGCACTGGCGAATGTCACTGGAAATTAGTCCGTGCTGGCGATGTCCGGAGGCCGGAGATCGTGTTGTGAAGGATAGCCGCGGCGCTGGCCACGCTGCGCCGCTCACGGACAAATCGGCGCGCGGCATCGCCCATGTCAATACGTGTTGCGTGTTCCACCAGCATTCGGCGCACAGCGTCGGCAAAAGCCTTCACGTCGCCTGCCGGGGTCAACCAGCCACCCGTACCGTGTTCGACAACAGCCGAAACGCCGCCGGAGTCGAACGCAACCACCGGCAGCCCCATGGCCTGCGCCTCCAGATACGCCAAACCATAGGCTTCCTGGATGCCCGGCCAGACATAGAGATCGCACGCGGCCAGTTCGGCGGCGACTGTGTCCGCGTCGACCTGGCCGAGCCAATCGATACGGTCGGCCGGCAGTGTCGCGAATGCTGCCAGCACGTCGGCGCGGGCCGGCCCATCGCCCATGACGGCCAATCGCCAAGGAACATCACGTAACCCGACCAGCGCCTCGGCGAGCAGCCGATAGCTCTCCAACTTGGACCCACTGCGCATCATGGCGACCGTTGCGATGCGCGGTACGGCGCATTGCCGGCGCGGTGCGTCCAGAGGCGGCGGATCGATGAACGGCGGTAGATCGATCAACGGCCCGGCCAGCGGCTGCAAGCGTTCCAGGCCAGCCCGATCGACTGCGGTCATGCAGAAGTTTGCCGATGCCGCGCGCACCGCCGAGACAACGTCGCGCTGCCACGGGCGCCAGGGACCGGCGTCGCGCTTGCCGGCGTAGGAAGCTTCTGCCGTCAGGTAGGGAATGTGCAGCCGGGCAGAGACTTGCGGCCCGATCCAGTCCGGTGCCTTGTAATAGGGGTGATAGGTGAACCAGACCTCTGGCGTCCAGGTTGTATCTGGCGATGACCAAGCCGCAACCAGACGTTCCGCCTCGTCGCGAGACGCCGTTTTCAACCGTACAAGGGTCTCGTGATCGGCCTGCGCGGTGTAGGTCCGCAAATCGCTGGCCAGACGAACCTCGCAGCCGGCGGTCTGCAGCGCCTGGATCAGCAGCCGGGCCATCAGCCGATCACCCGAAGGTGTGGGATGATCAGGCGGCTTCAGCGATGCATAGAACGCGACCTTCATAGTGCTCCCCCGGGCGCGCGCCCTGCACCCAGCCGATTTTCGCCTGAAACTGGCGCGGAATCGTGAGAAAGTCACAACCTTTTTACGCACCGCAACATGAGCACAACTTTGTAATGATGCTCACCGCTTGTCGGTCCGCTGCGGGACTACTACGTTCCGAGGGCTAAAACGGCAGGGAACTGGCATTTGGACACTAATCTGTTCCGGTATGTCTGGCGCCACAGCCGCCGAGAGCAGATCGCTATCCTTCTGCTCATCATGGCGTCGTTGCCATTCTACTTCGCCTCGCTGGATATTCCACGCATCATCGTCAATGACGCGCTGCAGGGTCATGCCTTCAGGGATGGGCACACCACCGCCAAGCTGTTCGCCTGGACGCTGAACTTGCCGGATTTCCTGGGCGGCGGTTCGTTTGTCGTCAGTCCCGGCTTTGACCTCGATCAGATTTCCTATCTGTTCGCGCTGAGCGGCCTTTTCCTGTTCCTTGTCCTGATCAACGGCGCTTTCAAGTACTTCATAAACATCCGTAAGGGCATCCTTGGCGAACGCGTGCTGCGGCGCATGCGCTTCGAGCTGTTCGACATCCTGCTGAGGTTCAGGCCGGAGGACATCCGCTCGGTCAAACCGTCAGAAGCCGCCAGCATGATCAAGGACGAAGTCGAGCCGGTCGGCGGCTTCGTGGGCGATGCCTTTATCCAGCCGGTGTTTCTCGGAACCCAGGCGCTCACCGCACTCCTGTTCATCCTGATGCAAAGCCTCTGGCTCGGCATGATCGCGCTGTTCATCGTGCTGATCCAGGCGTTCGTCATCCCCGCGTTGCGGCGCGAACAGATCCGGCTCGGACGCGAACGCCAGATCGCGTCACGTCATCTGGCTGGCCGTATCGGCGAGGTGATCGAGGCCGCACCGGCGGTTCATATCCATGGTACGGCCGACTACGACCGGTCGGAGATAGGCCATCGCCTTGGCAATCTGTTCGATATTCGCGTCAAGCTTTTCAAACGCAAATTTGCCGTCAAATACCTGAACAACCTGCTGGCACAGGTGACGCCGTTCTTCTTCTTTGCGGTTGGCGGTTATCTTGCCCTGAAGGGCACGTTGAGCATTGGTCAGCTCGTAGCTGTGATTGCCGCTTATCGCGATTTGCCACCGCCGATCAAAGAATTGATCGACTGGGATCAGCAGCGCGCCGACGTGACAGTCAAGTATCAGCAGATCGTTGAGCAATTCAGCGCCGAAAGATTGCTGCCGGATGGCGGCGCGGAAAATCCGGAAGACCTGAAAGGACCGATCGCCGTCGATAGCTTGAGGGTTGTCGATCGCCGCGGTTCGGCTCTCCTGGAGAGCCTGACGGTTACCATCGATCGGCCGTCTCACGTTGCCCTGGTCGGTTCCGCCGGATCGGCACGCGATATCCTGGCCAAGGTGATCGGCAGGCAGATCACGGAATATCAGGGCGTGGTCCGTATCGGGCAGCGAGATCTGGCGCAGATTTCGGATGAGACCGCCGGACGGATTCTGGCCTACGCCGGACCGGAGCCGCTGCTGTTCGCCGGCACCATCCGCGAGAACATCGCCTACTCGTTACGGCGTGTTGTTCCCAACGAGACAGACGAGGACGACGGCATTTCCCGCCGGAAAGCGGAATCGTTGCTCAGCGGTAATCCGGTCTGGCATCCGCAATCGGATTGGAACGACTATCAGGCCGCCGGCGTCGACTCCGGCGAGGCCCTCGACAGCGCCTTGATCGAGGCACTCGATATCGCTGGCATGAAAGACGATATCTACGCGTTCGGTTTGAACGGTAAGCTCGGCAAGGCGCCATCACCGGAAGTTGTCGCGCAGTTGATCGAGGCGCGCCGGATGGTCCACGAGAAGCTGAGCGCGGAGCGTCTCAAGCACCTGGTCGATCCGTTCGACCCGGAAAGCTATAACACCAACGCCACTATTGGAGAGAATCTCCTGTTCGGCGTCCCGGTCGGCGACCGGCCGAGTTGGCTCGAACTGACAGCCAATCCCTATCTGCGTTCAATCCTCGAAGCGGAAGCTTTGGTGGAGCCGTTGACGGAGCTTGGCCTGCGCATCGCCGAAGTGACGGCCGAAATGTTTGCCGATTTGCCTCCCGGTCATCCCCTGTTCGAGCGCTATTCTTTCGTCCGGTCGGCCGACATGGAACTCATGCAGCGCCTCATCGATGTCGCCCGTCAACGTGGCGGCACGGCGCGCCTGTCGACTGAGGGGCGCAATCGCCTCATTGCGCTGGCGCTCGGTTATATTGAACCGCGGCATCGCCTCAGCCTGCTCAATGACGCATTCAACGCGCGCATCCTGCGTGCGCGCGCCAGCTTCAAGCGCTATCTTCCACGCGACTATGCCGACCGCATCGAGTTTTACGATCCCGACAAGGTCATGGTCGCAGCGCCGATCCGGGACAACATTCTGTTCGGCCGAATTGCGTTCGCCAGCTCTAATGCCGAACAGAAAGTCTGGGAGGTGGTTCGCGAAACACTGGATGGTCTGGGCGTGGCGCCGTTGATTTACCGCCTCGGTCTCGATAACGACGTCGGTGTCGGCGGCCGTCTGCTTTATGGTCCTCAGCGATCGGCAATCAACCTCGCCCGCTGTCTCGTGAAGCACCCTGAAATTCTGATCATCGACGGCGCCTTGTCGGCGTTCGGGCCCTCGGAAGCGCGCGTGATCCTGGGCCGTCTGCGCCAGGCCATGGCCGGGAATACACTGATCGCGTCCGTGTCTGATGTGGGAGAAAACGATGGGTTCGATGCAGTATTGAAGTTTGACGGTCCACGCCTGGTCGTCGAGCAGGAACCTGCAGCAGCCGTCGCGTAAGGGTCGGAAATGGAAGCTGGTGGGCAGTTTGAGACACCGTTATGGCAGCTAACGTGTAGACGCGTTCCTATTTAACCGTCCACAGACGGCGGAAGCATCGATGGCAACGACGAACGGCAAGATGGAACCCCCGGCATCAGCGCGCACCTCGCTCGGCGGCATAGCGTGGGAGCGCGAATTCCGGCTTTGGGCCGGACTGATCCTGTTCACTTTCGTCACCTTGCACCTGATCAATCATGCGCTTGGCGTGTTCGGTATCGCCACCATGGAGGTCATGCAGCATTGGCGGGTTGCATTCTGGAGAAGCTGGCCCGGCTTCATTGCTTTGTATGGCGCAGCAATCGTTCACGTCAGTTTGGCTTTGAAACGCATCGCGCTGCGCCGGACATGGCGCATGCCGGTCGAGGAGGCGGTGCAGATCGCCCTTGGTCTGACGATCCCCCTGCTGGTCGTCGAGCATGCTCTTGGCACCCATTACGCTGCCGTTAAACTCGGGGTGAACGACTCCTACCCGGCCGTGCTGACGCGGCTTTGGGAAGGCAAACCGGTGATGCAGTCCGTGTTGATCCTTGTCGCCTGGTTTCATGGCGTGATCGGCATCCACTATGTGTTCAGATCCCGCCCCTGGTTCCATCGTGTCCGCGATGCGGGAATGGTGGTGGCGTTCCTGCTGCCCATCCTGAGCATCGCCGGATTTGCCGCCGCCGGACGCGAAGCCGTTGCCCGGAATGTCCCGGAAGCCGCCAGAACACCGCAGCAGATCGCGGATTTCGAGGTCGTGGCGCAAACCGCCAACATGATCATGTACAGCATATTGGGCTTGCTGGTCGCCTTCATCCTCGGCCGGGCCCTGCTACGGCGTTTGCGGCGAACAATCCCCGTTCGCTACGTCGGTCACGGGCAGATCGACGTGAAGCCAGGCTCGACGTTACTCGAAGCCAGCCGCGCCAGCCGCATTCCACATCCTTCACAATGTGGTGGCCGCGGCCGCTGCTCGACCTGCCGCGTACTGGTGCTGTCCGGGCAGGAATCGCTGCCCGAACCAAAGCCGGTAGAACGAAGACTACTGACCAAGATCTCGGCGCCCGCCAGTGTCCGGCTCGCCTGTCAGATCCGCCCGACCAGCCCCCTCACCGTGCAGGTTCTGCTGCCGGTCGTGGCCCGCGCCAGCAATCTCGATTGGGAGGAAGAGACCTACAAGTGGGGCGTGGACCGTGACGTCACCATCCTGTTCGTTGACGTGCGCGCCTTCACGACGCTTTCGCAAAAGCAACTTCCGCATGACACTGTCCTGCTGGTCAACCGCTTCATCAGCGAGATCACCCAAACCGTCGATGCCCACGACGGCCGCGTCGGCATGTATCTCAGCGACGGCGTGATGGCGATCTTCGGCCTCGGTGGTCAGCGCGGCATGGGCAGCCGGGCGGCGATCAAGGCTGGGCTCGATATGCTGAAAGTGACGCAGGCGCTCAACGAGGAACTGGGATCTGCCCTGCCCATGCCGCTACGGGTTGGCATCGGCATTCACAGCGGTCCGGCGGTCATTGCGCGTGTCGGTGATACGGAGCGCGGCTACATGATGACTGCGCTTGGCGAGACGGTCACGATCGCAAGCCGGCTGGAGGCAGCGACCAAGGAACTCGTTGCCGATATGGTTGTCTCGGACGTTACGATGAAAGCATCAGGACTGACGCTGGGCGGCGCGATGCAGCGCGAGGTCCAGTTGCGCAGCCGCGAGCAGCCGCTCAAGGTGTACGCGATGAACGAGGCGATCCCCTCCGAGGCAGCCGCGTGACGACCATCAACAGACTGCGTGGGGAAATCGTGTGAGCCGCCTCGATAGTTTCATCGCGCGCATGCAGGCGCAAAAGACCCTTCTGGATGCCGCCGCCGCAGAACTCAAGAGCGCGGGCGAGACCCTGCCCGGCCCGGCGTTCGAACTCGGGCTCGGCAACGGGCGCACGTATGACCACATGCGCGAAGTATTCGCGGGCCGGCGCGTCATCGCCTTCGATCGTCACCTGATGGCCAATCCGAAGAGCACGCCGCCGCCGGAAGATCTCATCCTCGGCGATATCGAGGAAACCGCTCCGGCGTTCGCCAGGACACACGGCGCGATCGGCGCCGTGCTGCACGCCGATCTCGGCAACGGTGTTGCAGCAGACGACCTCAAGCTCCAGCAATGGCTGCCGGTGGTCGCGACGGCGCTGCTGCGTAGCGGCGCGATTATTCTCACGTCGACACGCCTGGACCATCCCGCGCTTGGGGAGCAGCCATTACCTGAGAATATTCAGGTTGGTAGATATTACATCTACCGTCGCGCCTGAACGCCGTGAACCCAGCCCCGGCTGCTCGGTCGCATTTGTCCAGGCCGATTATTCGGTCTAGGTTCTCTGTCGTCATCCGAAAGCGCCTCTCAAGAACGCATCTGGAGATCCGTCCACCCATGCCTATCGTCAACCGCGCCGCAGGAATGCAGGAAGAGCTCGTTGAAATACGCCGCGATCTCCATGCGAATCCGGAAGTGCTTTATGATTTGCATCGCACCGCAGGCGTCGTCGTCGAGCGATTGAAGGCTTACGGCTGTGACGAGGTCACGCCTGGGATCGGGCGCACCGGCGTCGTCGCGGTTATTCACGGCAAGAAAAACACTTCTGGCAAAATGATCGGTATTCGCGCCGATATGGATGCGCTGCCGATCGTCGAGGCTACTGGCCTGCCGCATGCCTCGAAAGTCGAGGGCAAGATGCACGCCTGCGGCCACGACGGGCACACGACGATGCTGCTCGGCGCCGCGAGATACCTGTGCGAGACGCGCAATTTCGACGGCAGCATCGTGCTCATCTTCCAGCCGGCGGAGGAAGGCGGCGCCGGCGCCAAAGCCATGCTCGACGACGGTCTGCTCGAACGCTGGAATATTCAGGAAGTTTACGGCGTTCACAACATGCCGGGGCTGCCGCTCGGGAGTTTCGCGATGCGTCCCGGACCGCTGATGGCGGCGTCCGACCGCATCTACATCACCATCGAGGGCAAGGGTGGTCATGCCGCCAAGCCGCATGAGTGCATCGATACGGTTCTGGTCGGTGCGCACGTGATCACCGCGCTGCAATCGATCGTCGCGCGCAACGTCGATCCGCTGGAATCCGGCGTGGTGTCGATCTGCATGTTCCACGCCGGCAATGCCGGCAACGTGATCCCGGCGCGCGCAGACCTCACCGGCACAGCCCGATCGCTCGTGCCGCACGTGCGCGACCTTCTCGAACGCCGCATCATCGACGTCACCGAGAGCACAGCCGCGATGTTCGGAGCCAAGGCGAAGGCCATCTACAAGCGCGACTACCCGGTGACCCGCAATCATGAGCGGCAAACCCAGTTTGCGGCTTCTGTCGCTGCCGATGTCATTGGCGCAGACAGGGTCGATACCGGCATGCCGCCGGTGATGGGCGGAGAGGATTTCTCGTTCTTCCTGGAAAAGCGGCCGGGCGCGTTCGTGTTCATCGGCAACGGTCCGAGCGCCGGGTTGCACCACCCAGCCTACGATTTCAATGATGATGCTATTCCCGTTGGTGTCTCCTATTGGGCGCGTCTCGTCGAAACAGCCATGCCGGCCTGACCATCCGCGCTAGCGTGCCGATGACATTCCGTTGCAACGTATGCGGCACGTCATGCCTATCGGCGCTATTTGTGTTAGCAGCCGCATCGGGAATCACGGGGAGAAGAATGCACCAATGACGATCAGCCTCGACCAGATCGGGCGCTGCATGGCTGGCCTCGCCGCATGCGTCGTCGCGATCCTGATGGGCTGTGCTGCGGCCGCGTCAGCAACGCTGGACAGCGTGCGCGCGCGAGGTCACCTGAATTGCGGCGTAGCCGAAGGACCAGCGGGCTTCTCGCATGTCGACGAACGCGGAACCTGGTCCGGCATGGATATCGATTTTTGCGCCGGTCTGGCGGCAGCGATCTTTGGCAAACGGGATGCCGTCAAATATCAGTCCCTGACCGCCGCTCAGCGCTTCAATGCGCTCAAGACCGGTGATGTCGATGTGCTCGCACGCAGCGCCACATGGACACTGAGCCGGGACACCGATCTCGGCGCCCGCTTCGTCGGCGCGCTGTTCCATGATGGCCAAGGTTTGCTGGTTCGCCGGACGCAGGGCGTATCCAGTGCACTGGAGCTTAGCGGCGCAACGATCTGCATTTCGAGCGGCGGACCGGCTCAGCAGCACCTGGACGAGTTTTTCAATCAGCGCGGCATGAAGTTCAATGCGATCGCGTTCGACAAGTGGGAAGAAGCCATCCAGGCGTTTCAGAACAAGCGCTGCACGGCGCTGTCCGCCGATGTCTCGGCGCTTGCCCTGGTTCGTTCAACGATCGGCAATGCCAACGATCACCAGATCCTGCCCGAGATCATGTCGGAAGAGCCGCTCGGCCCAGCAATCCGCCAGGGTGACGAGCGCTGGTTCAGCATCGTCCGCTGGACAATGAACGCTCTGATCACGGCGGAGGAACATGGCGTCACCAGCGCCAACGTCGATGCATCGCGAACCTCTAACCTGGCAGAAGTCCGCCGCCTGCTGGGCACCGATGGCGATCTTGGTGCATCACTCGGCCTGAATCGCGACTGGGCCTATCAGCTCATCAAGCAGATCGGCAACTACGCTGAAGTTTTCGACCGCAACGTCGGCGCGCGCTCCCCGCTCAGGCTGGAACGTGGCGCCAATGACCTGTGGTGGAAGGGCGGCGCCATGTACAGCCCTCCGTTCAGATAGACGTGTAGCCGCTTGATGCCTTCGCCAGACATCCCAAAGGTCGAGCAGATCATCGTCGAGATGACCAACTCCGTGCGCAAGCAGCACAAGCTCGGCGACGTCAAACCCGATCCCAAGCTGACCGCCACCGCGCGCACCTACGCCCGGTTTCTGGCGCAATCGCAGATGTTCTCTCACACCGCCGACGGGCGGCAGCCGTCGGATCGCGCCAAAGCGGCCGGCTACGAGCCGTGTTTCGTGTCGGAAAACCTGTCTTCCAATCTCGACACGCGCGGCTTCGAGACGAGGCAACTGGCGCGCGATGCCGTGCAGGGCTGGATGAATTCACCCGGGCATCGCAAGAACATGCTGACCGAGCATGTCGTCGATATCGGTGTTGCCGTCGCTAAGGTGACATCGCAGGAGAAATACATCTCCGTGCAGGTGTTCGGGCGGCCGTATGCGATGGCCTACTCGTTCCGTATCGAAAACGGCGCGGCCCAAACCGTGCATTACGATTTTCTCGACCAAGCGCATGAAATCGGCGCGCGGTACATGAGCGAGCACACGGCATGCCTGCCGGGAGAAATCACGTTCCGTCCATCGGCCAAGGCCAGCACCGTGATCGGACGCTATCAGGCGCGCGATGGCGATACCTTCGTTCTGCGCCGCGGTGAAAAGGGTGGCGTCGTGGTCGACGTCAAGCATAGCGAGAAAAAGGCCAGCCGCTGAATTTCGCCTGGCCTGGATCGCGTGCCGCGCAGTCAGTAGCTCACGCCTTCCGGCGGATCACTTCACACCGAGCTTCTTCTGCAGGCTGGACGACGACGTCGTGTATTGGAACAGCAGCCGCTTGTCCGGGTAAATATACTTGTGCGCCTGCTGCGCCATCAGCGCAGCCTCGTGGAAGCCCGACAGGATCAGCTTCAGCTTGCCCGGATAAGTGTTGATGTCGCCAATGGCGAAGATGCCCTTCTCGCTGGTCTCGAACCGCTCCGTATCGACCGGGATCAGGTTCTCATCCAGATTGAGGCCCCAATTCGCGATCGGGCCGAGCTTCATGGTCAATCCGAAGAACGGCAGCAGCCGGTTGCAGGCCAATTGCTCTTCGCCGTCCTTGGTCTTGATGGTGACGGCTTCCAGCAAGCCGTCATTTCCATGCAGCGCCGTTACCTGGCCAATCGCGAGACGCATGCCACCATCGCGCACATGGTTGCGCATCTGCTCCACCGAATGCGGCGCGCCGCGGAATTCATCGCGACGATGCAGCAGCGTCAGGCTGTTGGCCAGCGGCTGCAGGTTCAGCGTCCAGTCGAGCGCCGAGTCGCCGCCCCCGACGATCAGCACATCCTTGCCGGCAAAATCCTGCATGCGGCGAACCGCGTAGAATACCGACTTGCCCTCATACGCCTCGATGCCGGCCAGCGGCGGACGCTTCGGCGTGAACGAGCCGCCACCCGCCGCGATTACGACGACCTTGGTGATGAACACCTTGCCGGCATCCGTGGTGACGCGGAACCTCTCATCCGGCAGACGCTGCAGGCTGTCGACCTGTTCGCCGAAATGGAAGGTCGGCTCGAACGGCTTGATCTGCTCCAACAGACGATCCGTCAGTTCCTGGCCGGTGACGATCGGAAGCGCCGGAATGTCGTAGATCGGCTTGTCGGGATATAGCTCGGCGCACTGCCCGCCGGGCTTATCGAGGATGTCGATGACATGCGCCCGTATATCGACGAGGCCCAGTTCGAACACCGTGAACAGACCGACCGGGCCTGCTCCGATAATCAGGGCATCGGTTTCGATGGGCTCGGAACCCGAGCCATTCTGCGCTGACACGTCCTGCTGCACGTCACTCATCCTGCAACGGTGCGGAACTGCCGGCAGACCCTGGCGACAAAGCTTGGGTACTTGAGGGAACGGCGAGCTCCGCAGAGCCTAAAACTGTTTTTCGGGAACCCTGACGACCAGGCCGTCCAGGTCCTCGCTGACCTTGATCTGACAGCTCAATCGGCTTTCCTCGCGCACGTCGAACGCGAAGTCGAGCATGTCTTCCTCCATCGGGGAGGGCTGACCCGTCTTTTCCACCCATTCGCTGTCGACGTACACATGGCACGTCGCGCACGCGCAAGCGCCGCCGCATTCGGCTTCGATGCCCGGGACGAGCGACAGCTTCGCCGCCTCCATCACCGTAACTCCGGAAGTTGCATCAACGACCTGCTGAGACCCATCCGGCTGGACGAATGTGATCTTGACCATGCGTGCGTTCTGGCTCCTTAAGGCGGCTGACGCGGCGGATGGGCGTTGCTCACGCGCGATCCATGTGCGCAAAGTGGCTCACGCGGAGGCCACGGGCTGTCACTTCCGCTGCAAGCCGCAAATTTGATAGACAGATACGACCGTGATGACAAGCACGTACGGTCGACCTCGGTTACAGGCCGAGGGCGCAGATTGGCGCAGGCTTTATTGAATGCGTTATCTACAGTTGCTGGCTGACTGCGGCAATGAAGTCGCGCGCCTCGTCAATCGCGGCTTCCAAAGTCGACAACAGTGCTACGCTGTCGCGGCCATCGAATGATATTGCCTCGGCCTGTTCTGCCAGGCGGGCGACACGCCAAGCGCCCAGTGATAGAGCCGATCCCTTGAGCGTGTGCGCAGCATCGCGCCATGCCTTTTGCGATGAGGCCGATTTCAGCTCCGCCAGCACGGTCGGTGCGTGCGCGCAGAACAGTTGTAGGACCTCCCGCTCAACCTCGACATTGCCCAACGTGTAGCGTCGGAGATAATCGAGACTCACCGGCTCGCTCGGCGCATCTCCATATGATTGCGATTCCGCCGCCACGAAGACATGGCGAGGCTGTGCGCTGCCCATACTGATCGTTCCCGGATTGTAGCCAAAACGCCGCGAGCCACGCCTCGGCGTGCCCCTCGGCAATCGGTGTGCCCTAGAACTCAAATGGCTAACACGGAGATCCATAAGCGACGGTTACTGTCCACAGCGGATATTGCGTCTCCAATTCAACGACTTGCTAACCATGCGGGTGAGCCCGTCCATTGTTTCGCCCCAAACGCCGACTACCAATCATCCACGGGTGGACCGTGGCGGATGGGTGACGCCGCGATCAGCGTTTGTTATGAATTTGCCATATGGGTCTTGCGGCGTGATTCGATTATGAATCGCGTTTGGGGGCGCCTTCGGGCGCGAGGGGACGTCGGACGGCTGGATGGCTCAGGATCCTAAGATCA
>JAEZBU010000221.1 GCA_023426855.1 Pseudomonadota bacterium
CCCGGTGCCCACCAGGATTGCGGGATTGAAGTTACGCTGCCTTCTTCTTTGCAGCAGGCTTCTTCGCAGCCGGCTTCTTGGCAACGGTCTTCTTCGCAACGGCCTTCTTCGCAGCCGGCTTCTTGGCGACAGTCTTCGCGGCCTTCGTCGGGGCCTTCACGGCCTTGACAGCCTTCACCGACTTCGCGGCAACGCGCGAGCGAGCGGTGACCTTCTTCGGCGCGCGAGCAGCGGCCTTCTTCGGAGCAACTTTGGAAACCTTCTTCACAGCCTTAGCCATAATTCTCTCTCCCTCAAGAGTGTTAGGTCCGAATCATTTCGAACACAATTCAGCATGCGCAAGCTTTTCTGTTTTGTTGACAGTAATTCGCACGCACACCTGAAAAAAATCGGTGTTTCACTCAAAAGTGTTGCATCAAATCATCAAATTCGAGCGGTTCGAATGGGTTAGGCGTGTTTTGAGAGATCAAAAAATAGGATGAGCGATTAAGCGCGCATCCAGATTGGACTCTCTGAAATCATTTGCGCAGCCATTTCAGATTCCATTTCCGCACGTGATTGAGAAACTCTCGAACGAATTCCGAGTTCTAAAAGAACGAATTCATCCAACTCTCATATGAGGTGCGCGTATGAGCAGCTTAAAAACAAAAGTGTCAAAGGATGAGGCGCTTTATCAAGACGAGCCGAGAGGAGGTGAGAGTTGCGAAGGCTGCACGCATTTCTTGTCAGCTCGCAGTTCTTGTGAAGTCGTCGCTGGAAAAATATCTCCGCGCGGCTGGTCGAGATACTTTGAGCCGGCCTGATGTAATTGCGTCGTGCGCTGGATTGCATTTGTGATCGCGTGCGCGATTGCAAAGGCGAGACAATTGCAATTGCCGAGTGCACACATCGCAATGTCGCGAAACGTGAAAGTCGGACGCATTTAAAGCGCCCGACCGATTGCTTGTTATTATGCAGCGCGCATGACGTGCGACTGCAAATCTAAAACCGCGAGCATATAGCCCACGCTGTCTTCGACTTCCTCGGCAACGATGCTGAAGTAGTCCGGCGATTGCGGCACGATTTCTCCAATCACATCCCCGTATTCAAAACGGAGATCGGCTTCGTGCTTGCGCGCGATCGCTTGCATCTTAGCGTTCTCGGCAAGGCAGCTCATATAGAGACGCTGCACGCCGCGATTGCGCGCCGCGCGAATGACGCGTCCCATCAGCATCGAGCCAATGCCATTGTCCTGCCAGGGGCACTCGACGGAAAACGCGGCCTCCGCTTCCTGGCCCCACGTGACGCCGAGCTTGCGCAGTTCGGCTGCCGCTCGCACGTCGCCACCTTCCAGAAAGCCGTAAACGATGCTTCCCATGTCATGCATGCGGATGGCGTAGTCGGCGATGAACGCATCCGACACGCCGTGCGCGAAACGCATGCGGCGGTTTTCCTTATCGAGGCGCAGAAGATGATCGCGGAACTTGTCTGTTTCCGTCGGCCACAGCTTACGTATGCTTCCTCCCCAGATTCGGTGGTTGCTCATGATGAAACCTCCGCTCTGGCTGCCCACAAGGCTGGTCAAATCCCTCAACGGCCTTGTTGCAATGCACAATATAGGCAATCATTGTGGCGGACGCTAATCCAGGCTCCGTCGTGCGACATTGCTGAAACTTATGAATTTGGGATGGCGCGTTGCCATGTTGACGCGGATGGGTCTGCGCCACGCGCCATGGCCCCACCGCAAGCGCAGCCTTGACCGCCGCGCCGCGCCGCGTTAGCCCGACCCGCCATGCTGAAAGGTCCATTAGAGCGCTATCGCGAGCTTGCCGCCTCCGGCGAGATCGAGCCGGACGACGCGCAGTTCGCTGCCGCCGAGCGGCTGGATGCGCTGTCGCGGCAGTTGAGCGCGTGGCGGCCACAGCGCAGTCTGTTCCGGATCTTCAGCCGTGGACAGCCCGAACAGCCGCGCGGACTTTACATTCACGGCGCCGTCGGCCGCGGCAAGACGATGCTGATGGACTTGTTCTATGACAGCGTCGTGTTCGAGCCTAAGCGGCGGGTTCACTTCCATAACTTCATGGCGGATGTGCACGATCGCATCGCGGCGGCGCGGCAGACGCATCCCGGCGATCCGATCCCGACGGTGGCGCAGCAGATCGCGGCTGAAGCGCGGCTGCTCTGTTTCGACGAGCTGCATGTCACGGATATCGCGGACGCCATGATCCTCGGCCGCCTGTTCAAGGCGATGTTCGAGGCCAACGTCGTCGTGGTGGCGACGTCGAACGCCAAGCCGGGCGATCTTTATCGCAACGGTCTCAACCGCCAGCTCTTCCTGCCGTTCGTCGATTTGATCGAGGAGCGCATGGACGTGCTGGAGCTGGTGTCGGCCAAGGACTATCGGCTGGAGAAACTGGCTGGCCAGCGCCTGTACTTCACGCCGGCTGATGCGGCTGCGACTGCGGAGCTCGACAAGATCTGGCTGCGCATGACCGGCGGCCAAGCCGGGGCTCCGGGCGAGCTGGAGGTCAAGGGTCGCCGCATAGCTGTGCCGCGTGCGGCGATGGGCATCGCTCGCTTCAGTTTCGCTGACCTATGCCAAAAGCCGCTCGGCACGATCGACTATCTGCAGATTGCCCGCGCCTTCCATACTCTATTCATCGATGGTGTTCCGGTGCTCGAGCCGGCGCGGCGCAACGAGGCCAGGCGGTTCATAAATCTCATTGATACTCTTTATGATAATCGCGTTGGCCTGGTGGTCTCCGCCGATGCTGAGCCGGACGAGCTGTTCGTCAAGGGCGACGGCGCCGACCTGTTCGAGCGCACGGCCTCTCGCCTGATCGAGATGCGTTCCGAAGCCTATCTCGCTGACCGCCACAGCCGGCGCGCGCACGAGGCCATGCCGGCCGAGTAACGGTTAAGCATGTTGGCGCTGACTAACTTTTGTCGCGCCTCCGGCCATCCCGCCTTGAACGGCCGGGCGTTTCCGGCTAACCAGCCTGTGACGAGATGCTGCAACCGCACACGATGGCGCCAGCCGGTTTGCGAGCCCGCATGGCGGTTGGCATGACGTGATTCACAACTCAGGCCCAACACTCACAGGCCCTAAGGAGACCGAGACCCATGGCGCGCACCAAGATCGCGCTGATCGGCGCAGGCATGATCGGCGGTACGCTGGCTCATCTGATTGGATTGAAGGAGCTGGGTGATGTCGTGATGTTCGACATCACGGAAGGCGTGCCGCAGGGCAAAGCTCTGGACATCGCACAGTCGGGCGGCGTCGAAGGCTTCGACTGCGTTCTGAAGGGCACCAACTCCTACGCCGACATTGAAGGCGCCCAGGTCTGCATCGTCACGGCTGGCGTTCCGCGCAAGCCCGGCATGAGCCGCGATGATCTGCTCGGCATCAACCTGAAGGTGATGCAGCAGGTCGGCGAGGGTATCAAGCAGTACGCTCCGAACGCATTCGTCATCGTCATCACCAACCCGCTCGATGCGATGGTGTGGGCGCTGCAGAAGGCGTCCGGCCTGCCGCACTCACGCGTGGTCGGCATGGCCGGCGTGCTCGACAGCACCCGCTTCCGCCACTTCCTGGCCGATGAACTGAAAGTCTCGGTCGAGGATGTCACCGCGTTCGTGCTCGGTGGCCATGGCGACGACATGGTGCCGCTGGTTCGTTACTCGACGGTCGCCGGCATCCCTCTGCCGGATCTCGTCAAGATGCGCTGGATGACCCAGGAGCGTCTGGATCAGATGGTCGAGCGCACGCGCAAGGGCGGCGGCGAGATCGTGGCCCTGCTCAAGACCGGCTCGGCTTTCTATGCGCCGGCTTCGTCTGCGATCCAGATGGCGGAGAGCTTCCTGAAGGATAAGAAGCGCGTTCTGCCCTGCGCCGCTTTCCTCAACGGAGAGTACGGCGTGAAGGGTCTGTACGTCGGCGTGCCGGTCGTGATCGGCGCTGGTGGTGTCGAGCGGATCGTCGAGATCGAATTGAACGACGACGAGCAGGCGATGTTCACCAAGTCGCTGGATTCGGTGAAGGGTCTGGTCGACGCTTGCACCAAAATCGCGCCGCAACTCGCATCCTGATATGTTTCCCGGGGGGGATAATCTCAGCCCAAGGAACAGGAGACTGGCATGAAGCGTAGTGCGTCAGCGGAATGGAAGGGCGGACTGAAGGATGGCAAAGGCGCCATCTCGACCGACAGCACTGTCCTTAACAACACGCAATACTCGTTCGGTACGCGGTTCGAGAACGGCGTCGGCACCAATCCTGAAGAGCTTATCGCCGCCGCTCATGCCGGCTGCTTCTCGATGGCGCTGTCGGCCCAGCTCGGTAAGGCCGGCATGACTGCTGAGAGCATCAACACGAAGGCGACCATCACGCTGGATCAGGTTGATGGCGGGTTTGCCATCACCGCTTCACATCTGGATGTGACGGTGAAAATCCCGGGCGCTGACAAGGCGGCTTTCGAGGCGGCGGCCAACGGCGCCAAGGAGGGGTGCCCGGTCTCCAAGGTTCTGAATGCCAAGATTACGATGGATGCAAAGCTGGAGAGCTGAGCATACTGGTTTCCATGGCGGCGCAGCGATGCGCCGCTACTGCTTTACGTAGCCTGCCGGCGAGATCCGGCCTGAAACAACGGAAGTAACAACGGCATGACGAAGAAGTCTATCGCAGCAGCTCCGTTGAGCGCAGTCGGTCCCTATTCTCTGGCGCTGGACACCGGTTCGGTCGTGTATCTGTCGGGCCAGGTTCATCTGGACGGCGCAACGGGCAAGCTGGTCGGTGACGATGTCGCTTCGCAGACGAAGCAGGCCCTGGAAAACCTCAAGCTGGTGCTGAGCCAAGCTGGCCTGGGTTTCGAGCACGTCGTGAAGACGACCGTATTCCTGACCGACATGGCCGACTTCGCCGAGATGAACGCCGTCTATAAGACCTATATGGTAGAGCCGTTCCCGGCACGTTCGACTATACAAGTCGCCGGACTTCCCCTTGGCGCACGTCTCGAGATCGAGGCCATCGCGCACCGCAACTAAAGGCCGTTCTCCGGCATCGGCAGCTTTTCGCGCAGGACTTCCCATGAACATCCATGAATATCAGGCCAAAGAGCTCTATCGTCAGTATGGCGTAACCACGCCGGATGGCATCGCTGCATTCACGGTGGAAGATGCCGTCAAGGCGGCTGAAAAGCTTCCCGGCCCGGTCTGGGTGGTCAAGTCGCAGATCCACGCCGGTGGTCGCGGCAAAGGCAAGTTCAAGGAGGCCGCTGCCGGCGACAAGGGTGGCGTGCGGCTTGCCAAGTCGATCGACGAGGTCCGTCAGTTCGCCGAGCAGATGCTGGGTAACACGCTGGTCACCGTGCAGACCGGTCCCGCTGGCCGCGTCGTGAAGCGGCTCTACGTCGAGGACGGCTCGCAGATCGATCGCGAGCTGTATCTCTCGGCGCTGGTCGATCGCGCCACCAGCCGCATCTCGTTCATCGCGTCTCAGGCAGGCGGCATGGACATCGAGCAGGTGGCCCACGACACGCCGGAGCAGATCGTCACCCTGACCATCGATCCGGCCTCGGGTTATTTCCCGTTCCACGGCCGCAACATCGCGTTCGCGCTCGGATTGACCGGTGATCAGGTCAGCCAGTGCGTGAAGATGGTCGGTGAGCTCTACCGGCTGTTTGTCGAGAAAGACATGAGCATGCTCGAGGTCAATCCGCTGGTGGTGACCAAGGATGGCAAGCTGATCTGCCTCGACGGCAAGATGGATTTCGATTCCAACGCGCTCTACCGCCATAAGGATATCGTGGCGCTGCGCGATCTCGACGAAGAAGACCCGATGGAGGTCGAGGCGTCGAAGTTCGATCTGTCCTACGTCAAGCTCGACGGCACCATCGGCTGCATGGTCAATGGCGCCGGTCTCGCCATGGCGACCATGGACATCATCAAGCTATACGGCGCGGAGCCGGCCAACTTCCTCGACGTCGGTGGTGGCGCCTCGAAGGAGAAGGTGCAGGCGGCGTTCAAGATCATCCTGTCCGACCCGGCGGTGAAGGGCATTCTGGTCAACATCTTCGGCGGCATCATGCGTTGCGACATCATCGCCGAGGGCGTGGTCGCGGCGGCTCGTGAGATGGACATCACAGTGCCGCTGGTTGTGCGCCTGGAAGGTACCAATGTCGAGCTGGGCAAAAAGATCCTGGCTGAATCCGGCCTCAAGATCGTGCCGGCCGATAACCTCGCCGACGCGGCAGAGAAGGTCACGGCCGAGGTCAAGAAGGCGGCCTGATTGATTATCTGGAAATAACAAAGCCCCTGGCCAATGGCCGGGGGCTGTTGTTCTGCGCGTTGATTGCGTGCGGCCCTGCAGAATGCCGGGCGGACGGTTTTAGACTTCCTTGACCGTCGTGCTCGAGCCGTTGGCGATGACGGATTTGATGCCGTTTTCCATGGCAGCGGCAGTCTTATACATCTCGCTGCGGCCGAGCGTCTGTCCGTTGTCCTTCGACTTGAGCGAGAAGTAGGGGGATTTATCCTTAGCGATCTTGCGCTCGAAATTCCTGTCTTCGGTCGAATTCTTGCGCACCGACTCGATCCCGTTCTGGGCCGCAGCCTTCGACGAATAGGTTTCGCTTGTCAGAATGACTTCGTGGTTCGCGGCCTTCAGGTTGAACATATATTGGTCGTTCGCAGCTTTCTTGAGCTCATAGTAGCCGGGCATGATCCATCCTCACGCTTGCTGTGCTCGGCGCCGGATCCTGCTGCGAGACAGCGCGTCCGTCGTCTGAGCTTTCTCTACCTTATCCGCGACGCTGCAGCGGTCAACGCCTGAGATGGCCAATTATTGTCGAGAGAGCAGGCTATTCCCAAGGGCGCTCGCCGGGGCTGGCAGGGTGTATTGGAGCATTTCTCTGCCCTCTCGACCATCGCCGCACTTGATCCCGCGGCAATTCTGGTCAACAAGCACCTCAACGAATGAGAACTGAGCACGGAAGGCAAGCATGGCCATCCTCGTCGACAAGAACACCAAGGTCATCTGCCAGGGCATTACTGGCAGCCAGGGCACGTTCCACACCAAGCAGGCGAAAGCCTATGGCACCCAGATCGTGGGTGGTGTGACCCCCGGCAAAGGTGGAGCTAAGCATCCTGACGCAGAGCTGGCCGATGTGCCCCTCTACAACACGGTAGCCGAAGCAAAGGCCAAGACCGGGGCAACCGCGACCTCGATCTACGTGCCACCGCCGTTTGCGGCTGATGCCATTCTCGAAGCCATCGACGCCGAGATCCCGCTGATCGTGTGCATCACCGAAGGCATTCCGGTGATGGACATGGTCAAGGTGAAGCGCGCTCTGTCCGGTTCCTGGTCGCGCCTCATTGGACCGAATTGCCCGGGCGTCCTGACGCCTGAAGCGTGCAAGATCGGCATCATGCCCGGCAACATCTTCAAGAAGGGCAACGTTGGCATCGTTTCGCGCTCCGGCACGCTGACCTATGAGGCCGTCAAGCAGACCTCGGACGCTGGTCTCGGCCAGTCGACGGCTGTCGGCATCGGTGGCGATCCGGTCAAGGGCACCGAGTTCATCGACGTGCTGGAAATGTTCCTGGCGGACCCCGATACGCATTCGATCATCATGATCGGCGAGATCGGTGGTTCGGCTGAGGAAGATGCTGCCGAGTTCATCAAGCGCGAGGCTGCCAAAGGTCGCAAAAAGCCGATGGCTGGCTTCATTGCAGGCGTCACGGCGCCTCCGGGTCGCCGCATGGGCCATGCCGGCGCCATCATTTCCGGTGGCAAGGGTAAGGCCGAAGACAAGCTCGAAGCCATGCGCTCGGCTGGCATTGCGATTGCCGACAGCCCCGCCGCACTTGGCACCACATTGGCCAAAGTGCTCAAAGGTTAAGCAACACATCTGCGTGAGTGCCGGATCTGAAACGCGGCAGCAACTTTCGCTGCCCTAAAAAGACGCCGATGCCTGTACTAAATTACGTGATGTGATACTAGGCGCCCCACAAGGGCGCTTTGTGTCGTTTGCGTAAGCCACTCGCCCGCACCCGAACACTTTGACTGGGGTCCAAATCCACCATGTCACGACAAGCGCTGAACGAAGCCTTCGCGCGGACTTCTTTCCTCGACGGTAGTAACGCCGCCTACATCGAAGAGATGCAGGCCCTTTATGATCAGAACCCCGGCGCCGTGAGCGACGAGTGGCGACTGTTCTTCCAAAGCCTGCAGGAAGGCCAGGGCCGCGAACGGGGCAATCCCGAACCGCAAGGCCCGTCCTGGGGGCGACCGCTTTCCGAACTTGATCAGAACGGTAATTCCGAACTGGTTTCTGCTCTGACCGGCGACTATCAGGCCACCGAACAGAACATCCGCAACAAACTCCAGGCCCGCGCCCAGTCCGCGGGCTTTGATCTGTCAATGGCGGCTTCGCTGCGCGCCACGCAGGATTCGATCCGCGCGCTGATGCTGATCCGCGCTTATCGCGTGATGGGCCATCTGGTCGCCGATCTCGATCCGCTTGGCATCAATGAGCGTCGCCCGCACCGCGAGCTGAAGCCTGTGACCTACGGTTTCACCGAAGCCGACCTCGACCGTCCGATTTTCATCGACAAGGTGCTCGGACTGGAAACGGCGACGGTTCGCCAGATCCTGAAGATTCTGCGCGCTACCTACTGCCGCCAGATCGGCGTCGAGTTCATGCACATCACCTCGCCGACACAAAAGGCGTGGATCCAGGAACGCATCGAGGGCGAGAACAAGGGCATCAGCTTCACGGTCGAGGGCCGTAAGGCGATCCTCAACAAGATGATCGAGGCCGAGGCGTTCGAGAAGTTCTCGGAGGTCAAGTACACCGGCACCAAGCGCTTTGGCCTGGAAGGCGGCGAAGCGATGGTGCCGGCGCTGGAGCAGATCATCAAGCGCGGCGGCCAGCTCGGCGTGAAGGAGATCGTGCTAGGCATGGCCCATCGCGGCCGCCTGAACGTGCTCGCCAACGTGATGGGCAAGCCGCATCGCGCCATCTTCAACGAATTCAAGGGCGGATCGTTCAAGCCGGACGATGTTGAAGGCTCGGGCGACGTGAAGTACCACCTCGGTGCGTCGTCGGATCGTGCGTTCGACGGCAACAACGTGCATCTGTCGCTGACCGCCAATCCGTCACATCTCGAGATCGTCGATCCGGTGGTGCTCGGCAAGGTCCGCGCCAAGCAGGATCAGCGCAATTGTCCGCCGGATGATCGCACGCCTGTGATGCCGTTGTTGATTCACGGCGATGCCGCGTTCGCCGGTCAGGGCGTCGTCGCGGAGTGCTTCGGTCTGTCAGGCCTGAAGGGGCACCGCACTGGCGGTTCGATCCACTTCGTCATCAATAACCAGATCGGCTTCACGACCAATCCGCGCCTGTCGCGCTCGTCGCCGTACTGCACGGACGTCGCGAAGATGGTCGAAGCACCGATCTTCCACGTCAACGGCGACTATCCGGAAGCCGTTGTTCACGTGGCCAAGATCGCGACCGAGTTCCGGCAGAAGTTCCAGAAGCCGGTTGTGATCGACATGATCTGCTATCGCCGTCACGGCCATAACGAGAGCGACGAGCCGGCGTTCACGCAGCCGCTGATGTACAAGAAGATCCGCTCGCATCCGACGACGCTGTCGATCTACTCCAAGCGGTTGATCGATGACGGCGTTGTCACGGAGGCCGAGGTCGACGAGATGCGCAGCCGCTTCCGCGGGCATCTGGACGAGGAATTCGCCGCGTCCGACAGCTACCGGCCGAACAAGGCCGACTGGCTGGATGGCCGTTGGGCCGGTCTCGGCCAGGGAGATGACGAGGCCCGCCGCGGCAACACCGGCGTCGAGCTCGACGTGCTGAAGGAAATCGGGCGTCGCATCACCACGGTTCCGGCCGACTTCACCACGCACAAGACCGTGCAGCGTCTGCTGGAACGTCGCCGGGACATGGTCGAAACGGGCCAGGGCGTCGATTGGGCGATGGCCGAGAGCCTGGCTTTCGGATCGTTGGTCAGGGAGCGCTTCCCGGTGCGCCTGTCGGGCCAGGATGTTGAGCGCGGGACCTTCTCGCAGCGCCACTCGGTGCTGATCGACCAGGAGACCGAACGCCGCTACACACCACTCAAGTATGTCTCGCCGGATCAGGGCAAGTTCGAGGTCATCAACTCGATGCTGTCGGAAGAAGCTGTGCTCGGCTTCGAGTATGGCTACAGCCTGTCCGAGCCGATGACGCTGGTCATGTGGGAAGCGCAGTTCGGCGACTTCGTCAACGGCGCTCAGGTCGTCATTGACCAGTTCATCTCGTCGGGTGAGCGCAAGTGGCTGCGCATGTCCGGTCTGGTGATGTTGCTGCCGCATGGCTATGAGGGCCAGGGGCCGGAGCACTCGTCAGCGAGGCTTGAGCGCTTCCTGCAGAATTCCGCCGAGGACAACTGGCAGATCGCTAACTGCACGACGCCGGCCAACTACTTCCACATCCTGCGCCGCCAGTTGCATCGCAAGATACGCAAGCCACTGGTCCTGATGACGCCGAAGTCGCTGCTGCGTCATAAGCGTGTCGTCTCGCGGCTGGATGAACTCGGCCCGG
>JAEZBU010000275.1 GCA_023426855.1 Pseudomonadota bacterium
GTTTATGGTGTCGTCGTGGACAGAGCCTCTTAGTCTCGCCATGCGTACTGTCTCCTTGCTGGCTTTGAAAGAGCGTCAGGCAACGCTCCGCTCCAACCCGAACGGCACGTCAGGCCGCACGGGATCGCTTGCAGGCGCGCGGTTCAGCGCACCCGATGGGGTGTGATCGTTCGTTTGCGCACTACGCCGCTATTACCAAAATCCGTTGACGGACTATGGAGCGACGGAGTTGTGCGCGATTGGTTGCGCGGGGCGCGGTGATCTTAGATCACGACGCTTCCGGTGGATGTTTCGTCTGGATGAAAAACTGGCATCGGCGACCCCTTCCAAATGCGAGGACATTTCTGCCCGCTGGTATTCGGTTGAAGATGCCCATTCCCCTGGTCGCCCATCTCCAACGCCGCCAACATTCATGAAAACCTTGGCGATATTGCGGTAAGTGATTGAAATATAGGTTCGAAAAATGTGATTGAATTTGTGTTCGTCCGATCACTTCCTAAATTCCGAAATGTTTCGGATTTTATGTCTCTGCTTTTATGGTCCGATGGCTGATTTTCGTTTGCGTCAGGCGAGGCCGAGTGACAGTTGGCCGGCCTCGCGGTTGCCGCTTTCAAAACCGGACACCGTCACGCCGACGAGGCGAATGCCGTTGCGTAACGGGTAAACCGTGCGGGTCAGCGCGATGCTGAGTTCGCGCAGGTCGCCTTGCGATGTGATCGGCACGCTGGATGTCCGGCTGCGTGTTGCCTGCTGGAAGTCGGCGTATTTGATCTTCACCGTAACAGTGCGGCCGAATGCCTGTGTCTTGTCGCACCACGCCCACACATCGTCGGCCATTGCCTGCACGGCATTCTCGATTTCGGCGGGATCGGTGAGGTCGTTTGCAAACGTTGTTTCCGAGCCCGAGGATTTACGCGGACGGTCCGGCACGACTGCCCGGTGGTCCTCGCCGCGCGCAAGTCCGTAATACCATGGGCCCGCTTTTCCAAAGTGAAACTGCAGAAATTCTGCCGGATGCTGTTTCAGATCCGCGCCGGTGAAAATGCCGAGGTCGTTCATTTTCTTCGCGGTCACAGGACCTATGCCGTGGAACTTGCCGACCGGCAGCACCTCGACGAACGCAGCGCCCATAGAAGGCGTCACGACGAACTGGCCGTTCGGCTTGCGATGGTCGGACGCCAGCTTGGCGAGAAACTTGTTGTAGGAAATGCCAGCCGACGCGGTCAGCCCGGTTTCTTCCAGAATACGCGCGCGGATTTCGGAAGCCGTGGCGGATGCCGTTGCGATGCCGCGCAGGTTGGTCGTCACGTCGAGATAGGCTTCATCCAGCGATAGGGGCTCGATCAGATGCGTGTAGTCAGCGAAGATGGCGCGGATCTGCTGGGAAACGGCGCGATACACCTCGAACCGTGGTGGAACGAAAACCAGCTCCGGGCATCTGCGGAGCGCCGTGCCGGATGGCATCGCGGAGCGAACGCCAAACGTGCGCGCCTCGTAGCTCGCCGCTGCCACCACGCCGCGCCCACCGCCATGGCCGACCGCGATCGGGCGCCCGCGCAAGGCCGGATCGTCACGCTGCTCGACCGACGCATAGAACGCGTCCATGTCGACGTGAATGATTTTGCGGACGATCGCGTTCATGGCGCTGCGTCTAGCATGTTCGGAACGAACGAGGAACGCGATCGCGTTGCTGTGCACGGAATTATGCGCCGGTGTGTCGAGGACGTGTCAGCCCTGGAACGAGCGGTCGACAGGCTCGCCCGCAGTGGGCATGAGTGAGAGCGTCCGAACGCGTTGCCAACACCTTGCACGATGTGGAGCCAATGCCCGTCATAGCCAGCACCGGATTGATCTACGCTGCCGCCGCCGTTGCCGAGATTGTCGGCTGTTTTGCCTTCTGGGCGTGGCTGCGCCAGGACAAATCGATCCTGTGGCTGGCGCCCGGCATGGTGTCGCTGGCCCTGTTCGCCTATCTGCTGACGCTGGCGCCGAGCGACCACGCCGGCCGGGCCTACGCTGCCTACGGCGGTATTTACATTGTCGCATCGCTGGTGTGGCTGTGGCTGGCCGAGGGGCAAAAGCCGGATACCTGGGATATAACCGGCGGATTGATTGCCATTCTTGGTGCCTGCGTCATTCTATTCGCACCGCGGCCAGCCTGAAACTGTGGACGTGCCGACGCCGTTGTTCGTAGGTGCGGCGAAGAGAATGGGGGCCTGTACACATTTGCCCCTGGTCATTTCGCGGCTGCGTCCTATGTTGGTCGCATCGTGGCCCTGGATGTGATTCCGTGATCCGGCAACCCAAAGATCGGCACGCATGGTTGACGGCGCTGTCGGCGTTCTTCGCCGCCGTGCTGACGGCGCTTGCCGGCGCGGTGCCGGTGGCAGGCCCGGAGCTTGCTGCGGCGGGCAATCAGCCAGCCGTCGAGCGCGGGATCGATGCGCGTCATTCCGGCAAGCCGGTTTCTGCGCGTGTCGATGCGCCCAATCCCTGGCTATTCGCGGGCAACTCTGGCGGATCTGATCCTGCGCTGGCTGCGCGGTATGAAACGCGCGATCCGTGGGCTGCCAGCCCGCAATTCTCCCTCCCTGATGCATTCCGCATTCCGCTGAGCGTCGCGCGCATTCGCGACGGTCGCACGCGGGCGCCGCCCGTCGCCTGACCGGCTGACGCTTTCGCTCATTCAATTTGAAAATTCTCAACCGACCGCCGGAAGCCTTGCTTCTGGTGGCTTCGGGCTTATCGGAATGCGACCATGCTCCATTTTTCGCGCTTGAAAACGGCGCTGATTCTCGGGGTCTGTTTGCTTGGCGTACTGCTGAGCATCCCCAATCTGCTGCCACACGGAACGCTGCCGGCCTGGGCGCCGCAGCCCCGCATTAACCTCGGTCTCGATCTTCAAGGCGGTTCCTACCTGCTGCTCGAAGTCGATATGAACTCGGTCATCAAGGAACGCATCGCGACAGCGCGGTCCTCGGCCACCGACGCCTTGCGCAAGGCGAAGGTGCCGTTTACTTCCGTTATTGCGGGCAAGGACGGCGTGACCATAACGCTGCCAGAGAGCACCTCCATGGCCTCCGCGCGCCAGGCGCTGAAAGATATCCTGGCCGAGCGTATCGATGGGCCAACCCAGGCGCTCGTCTTCGCGGCTGCCGAGAGCGGCAACACGCTGAAGCTCACGCTCAATCCGCAGGCGATCACCGACCTGTCGAGCAAGGCTGTTCAGCAATCTATTTCGATCGTTCGCCGCCGCATCGATGAGACCGGCGTCAACGAGCCGGTGGTGGCGCGGCAGGGCATGAACCGCGTGCTGGTCGAATTGCCAGGTGTGACCGATCCCGACCGCATCAAGCGGCTGCTGGGTTCGACGGCCAAAATGACATTCCGCCTCGTTGCGCCGGAAGGCGCGCAGCCCGGGCCAGACGTCGAATTGCTGCCTCTGACCGATCGCAGCGCGCAGACGCGGATGATTGCCGTCCGCCGCCATGTCGAGGTGGATGGCATGAACCTCATCCGCGCCAACGCCGGCATGGACCAGCGCATGGGCGGATGGGTGGTCGAGTTCGGTCTTGATTCCACTGGCACGCGGCGTTTCGCCGACGTCAGCAGCAAGCACGTCGGCGAGCCGTTCGCCATCGTGCTGGACAACAAGGTGATCAGCGCGCCGGTGATCCGCGAGCCGATCCTGGGCGGGCAGGGGCAGATCAGCGGCGGCTTCACCGTCGAAGAAGCCACCGACCTCGCCGTGCTGCTGCGGGCTGGCGCGCTGCCGGCTCCCATGACGATCGTTGAGGAGCGCACGATCGGGCCGAGCCTCGGCGCGGATGCAATCCGGTCGGGCCTTTATTCGATCCTGGCCGGTTTCGCGTTGGTGGTGACTTTCATGATCGCCACCTACGGGCGTTTCGGCGTGTTCGCGGCGGCGGCGTTGTTCGTCAATCTGGCGCTGACAATCGCCGGACTGTCGATGATGAGTGCCACGCTGACTTTGCCGGGCATGGCCGGTATCCTGCTGGCGCTCGG
>JAEZBU010000323.1 GCA_023426855.1 Pseudomonadota bacterium
GAGAATTTGCCGGGCTGCAGCACCTGCGAGATGAGGTCGGTGCGGACCTGGATGACGTACTCGCGCAGCATGCGCAAGCTCCACGGCAGGCCGAAGTGATTGACCGCACCGACGGCGAGCGAGACCAGAACCGCGAGCAGAATCAATGGTCGTGCGATCGTCCAGGCGGTTGCGCCGGACGCCGTCAGCACGATCAGCTCGCTGTCGCCATTGAGACGGTTGAGGGTGTGAATGGTGGCGATCAGCAGCGCGATGGGCGCGATCAGCACCATCAGGTTGGGCAGGGCCAAGGTCGTCATGGTCAGGAACATCCAGGCGTCCTGACCGCGTGTCGTCACCAGGTTGAGCTGACGCAGTGCGAGTGAAATCCAAACCACGCCGGATAGCGACAGCAGGATGAGCAGCAGCGCACCGCTGGCTTGCCGGAACACATATCGGCCAAAAATGGTCATGCCGACGTGGTGCCTCGCGCCCGCTCCAAATGCCCCATCCCCTTTGAGCCGTGGCGCGGACAGATACCTCTTCCGTGCTCCCCGGACTCAGCCGTTCTATCGTCCCGGTCTCACAGCACGGTGGCGGAAATTCGGCCCGCGACGAACGGCAGGAGAATTTTCACCTCGACGAGAATTTCTGATGCCACTCTTGCACTTCGCACGCGACGAAGTAAGCTTGATCGCATCATAATCTCCACAGTTTCCATGCACTGCGCTTTCGCGATGCGTGCTCCGGCCTGGGGTCCGTCGTTCAGTAGCGTGCTTCGACTGCCAAAGGCTCCCATGTCCGATCGTCTCGTCATCGAATTTGCCGCGCTCTCAGCACCTTTGCAGCCTGTCACGGCGCTTCTGAGCGCGCAGGAGTTGGCGCTCGGCGCGCTGGCCCACACGCTCAATGACGACTCGGCCGGTGCAGTCATGAAGGCTGCCGAGGCTGCGGATTTTCGTGGCAAGTCGAAAACTGCGCTCGAGGTGCTGGCGCCCAGGAAGATCGACCTGAAGCGTCTGGTCGTGATCGGTGTCGGGCAGCCGGCGGACGCAAAGGATTCCGATTGGATCAATCTCGGCGGCTATACCTATGCGCAGCTCACCGCGCGCAAGGTCGAGGCGGCCAGCCTTGTGGTCGAGGTCAGCGACCTCGGCGGCCGTGCGACGGCAGAAGCCGCGGCTGATCTGGCTTTCGGTGCGGTTCTCAGAAGCTACAAGTTCGACAAGTACCGGACCAAAAAGCGCGAGGAGAACGGCGATCAGAAGAACGACGGCCTGGCGCGGCTGATCATCCACACGGCAGATCCCGACAAGGCGCGCGCCGCCTATGTGCGGCGTGGTGCGGTTGCCAACGGTGTGTTCCTTGCGCGCGATCTGGTCAATGAGCCGGCCAACGTCCTTGGGCCGGTTGAGTTCGCCGAACGTGCCATGGAGCTCGCACAGGCTGGCGTCGAGGTCGAAATCCTCGATATTGAAGCGCTCAAGGCGTTGAAGATGGATGCGCTGCTGGCGGTCGGGCAGGGGAGTGAGCGACCTTCGCGCGTTGCCGTCATGCAGTGGAACGGCGCCAAATCACGCCGCGCAAAGCCGGTGTGTATCGTGGGCAAAGGCGTAACGTTCGACACCGGTGGCATTTCGATGAAGCCCGCCGGCGGCATGGAGGACATGAAGGGCGACATGGGCGGCGCGGCCTGCGTCACCGGACTGATGCTTGCGCTTGCCGAACGTCGCGCCAACGCCAACGTGGTGGGTTTGATCGGCCTGACGGAAAACATGCCCTCGGGCACCGCGCAGCGTCCGGGCGACATCGTGACGTCGATGTCCGGCCAGACCATCGAGGTGCTGAATACCGACGCCGAGGGCCGCCTGGTGCTGGCCGACGTGCTCTGGTACGCGCAGGATCGTTTCAAGCCGCGTCTGATCGTCGATCTCGCGACGCTGACCGGCGCCATCATGGTGGCGCTTGGCAAGGAATATGCCGGCCTGTTCTCCAACGATGACAAGCTCGCCACTGATCTCAGCGAGGCCGGTGAAGCAACGGGTGAGCTGGTCTGGCGCATGCCGCTGTCGCCGGCCTATGACAAGCTGATCAACTCGCGCAACGCCGACATGAAGAACATCGGCGGTCGCTTCGGCGGCGCAATCACGGCGGCGCAGTTCCTGCAGCGCTTCATTCGCGAAACGCCGTGGGCACATCTTGACGTTGCGGGTGTCGCCATGGATTCGGGCAAAACCGACATCAGCCAGAGCTGGGCGTCCGGCTGGGGTGTGCGGCTGCTCGACCGGATGATCGCCGATAAGTACGAGAAGAACGACAAGGGCTGAGATCTCAGTCTCGCGGTCTGCCAACGTCGGCGTCTCAAGCGTGTTTGACGCCAGACTTAGATCCATGAGATGTATGGATCATAGAGTGCATATTTTCCATAATATGTATTATGCGAATGACGTTTATGGTGTGCTGCGTCTGATCCTGCGCGGTCAGTTGACGGCGGCGCCACGCTTGGCCGTGCCATGAGCTGCTTCGCGCGCTGCTAGACGACTGAGCTTCCGGATAAGTGACTGCTCATTATGGCGTCTTGGCTAGTGGTCTGTGTGAGATAGCCCTGCCCTCTCTCCCGAGAGTTGGACGCGATGTCATCCTGGATCGTCTTCGGGAAGCGTCATGGGATTGTTCCGCGCGTGCCGAAGCGGACCTCTGCAAGCGCGCTGAGCGATTGCAGCAGACCATGGCTGAACCCAGCCCTCGCCTGCTCCGTGGCCAGATGTCCGTGGTCCCCCAAGCGGTCGCTGAGGTGTCGGTGCCCTGCCGTTCATGCCCTGGCCGAGCAGTCAGCACAGCGTTTGCGCAAATCAAATCACGGCCCAGAAACGTGCAGGAACCCGCGTCTTGGACACGACGTTGTGGCGGCAACGTAAACCAACGCCAAAGGAGCCTGCCGTGAAGAGTTCGCTGTACGTCTTAGCGCTTTGCATGAGCGCTGGTCTTGCCCTGCCCGTTTATGCCCAAGGCGGCCAGACGGG
>JAEZBU010000337.1 GCA_023426855.1 Pseudomonadota bacterium
GGGCTGCACAGTGCGCCGTCGCGGACCTATGAATATCAGTTCGCCGGGTTTGTCGGGCAGGGGCTGGTCGGGATCCAGATCCCCTTGGGTCGGGTCTCGCTGTTTTTCGAATACAAGTTCTCTTACGCGCCCTATAGCGTGCCGCTGTCACAGGAGCCCTATGGGCATCTGCTGGTCACGGACCTGTGGAAGCAATTCCGCGCCTGGATGAGCGGCGAGAAGCCGCCGGGCGGTACGCTGACGACAACACTGTCGACGCACCACGCCATCAGCGGAATCATGGTCCACGCCATACCCGGTCGCACAGCGCAGTAAAGCGCTGAATAGAGCCATAGGCCGGCACCGCCCGAGTGTTGACGCCCAATGGCCTCTAAAACTGCGCTGGCCGCTGTTGCACTGGCTTGGCCAACTGGTAGCGAAGATCGCTATTGGGTGGCGGTGGGGTGCTTTGCTCGGCGCATGCGTCGCGGAACCAGATGGCTAAAAAGTCCAGCAACACGCGCAGCTTCGGCAGGACGTGCTTGGGGCTGGGATAGACAGCCCAAACTGCGGAATTCGTCTGCAATTCATAATCCTTGAGCACGCGGACGAGTTGTCCGGAAGCGATGTCCTCGCGGACGCGCAGCTCCGAGGTTTGCAACAGTCCGTGGCCGTCAAGCGCAGCGTGGCGGAGGATTTCGCCGTTATTGGAACGAAGACGGCCGCTCACACGGATCTGGACCTGCTCCTCGCCACGCGTGAATGACCAGTTCCAGTCGTCGCCAAGCACGAAGCAATTGTGACGGGCCAAGTCGCCGGGTGTCTGCGGCGTGCCATAGGTTTTGAGATATAGGGGCGAGGCAACGACGACTTGCTGGTCGTCGGCTAGGCGCTTCGCGATCAGCACCGAGTCGGTCAGGACGCCAGTGCGGATGGCGACGTCATAGCCCTCGTCCTGCAGATTGACGTTGCGATCGTTCAGATCGATCTGGATCTCGATGTCCGGATAGGTGCGCATGAAAGCACTGATGGCCGGGGCGACAAACAGGCGTCCGTAGCTTGCCGGTGCTGAGATCTTCAGCTTCCCCTTTGGCCTCGTGGCGTTGTCGCCAACCGAGGCTTGGGCGCTCTCCAGTTCGAGCAGAATGCGTTCGACGTGCGCGAGAAAGGTGACGCCTTCCTCCGT
Source organism: Pseudomonadota bacterium (assembly GCA_023426855.1). Classification (GTDB taxonomy): domain Bacteria; phylum Pseudomonadota; class Alphaproteobacteria; order Rhizobiales; family Hyphomicrobiaceae; genus ZC4RG25. The sequence goes on from JAEZBU010000337.1 coordinate 1,166, forward strand.
GATGCGGATGGAGCGTGTGGTGCGATCGAACAGGCGGACACGCAGTTCGTCTTCAAGCGCCTGAATGCGTTTGGATATCGTGCCAGGCGTTAAACCTAGCTCAGTTCCGACGGATGACAGATTTTGCACCGCGGCTACGCGGGCAAAAATCCGCAAATCCTGTATGTCCATATCAATTTCCCCAGTCCCCAACGCTATTGGGTAGCCTGACGAAGCGAGCGCAGTTCAGGGCTTGGTTTGCTCTCACCGGCGTCACGCCACGGGTCAGGCGGGCGTCGGCGGGCTTCCCCCGTTATGCGATCGCAAATACGTCCCTACCGCCACGCTCCCCCGAGCATGTCGATAGGAAAACTACACAACAATATCAGACTAGAGCGCCCGATCGTGTCAAAAATATAGACAGACGGCCGGCGAGCTATCCGCCTTTGGCAGTACAGGCAGGGCTCGGTCGCCGGTTATCAGAAGCGGCGCAGCAGGCGTTCCAGATAGTCGAGTTCCAACAGCGGGCGTGTCGGTTCTCCTAGTCGCCTACGCAACTCTTCGAGAATCTCCCGGGCGCGCTGAACATCGATCTCGTCCGGGACGCGGACCGATGTGCCAGGATCCGGACCCTCTGACCGCTGTGGACGGCCCAGTGGATCGCGTGGCGCATCGCCGGTTGGGCCCTGGCCAAAGCGGGATGGCATCTGGCGCAGCATCTGCTCGGCCATCGATTGCGCGCCCTGGCGCAGTTGTTCCAGTGCGCGGGACTGCTCGCGCGTGGCGCCTTCGAGGTCGCCTTGCTCAAGCGCGCGCTGGGCGTTGTTCATCGACTGCTCGGCGCCTTCGAACTGGCTCGGCGGCCGCATGCCGAACTGCTGCATGCCCTGCCGCATCTGGCCAAGGCGATCCCGTAGCTGACCCTGTCGGTTTCCGAGTTCACCGGCTCCGGGTTGCTGGCCTTGGCCGCGTCCTTGCTGGCCCTGTCGCCCCTGGCCCTGTTGACCTTGCTGTCCCTGTTGGCCTTGCCGGCCACGCTGGCCTTGTTGCCCGCGTTGACCTTGCTGGCCCTGCTGGTCGCCGTCACCCTGTCGGCGCTGCTCGCCGAAGGTGTCGTCGTACAGGCGCTGCTGCTGACCGATGATGTCACCCATCTGGTCCATCATCTGCATCATTTGCTGGTTCTGCTGGCCACCTTGCTGACCCGCCATCTGGCCGGCCTGGAGCTGCTCCATCAACTCGCGGAGCTGGCTCAGCATCTCCTGGGCGGCTTCCTTCGAGCCCTGCCGCGCCATGTTCTCAAGGTTCTGCAACATCCGCTCCAGGTCCTCGGGGCGGAGGAACTGCTGGTTCTGGTTCATGCCTTCCGGCATCTGCTGCATGGGCTGGTTCTGTGCCTGCCGCGCCAACTGCTGCATGAACTCGGCCATCGCCTGCCGAAGCTCCTGCATCAGGCGCGCGATCTCCTCGTCGGAAGCGCCTTCTTCCAGAGCCTTCGAGAGTTGATCCTGAATTTCGCGCAGACGCCGCTCGGCGTCGGTCAGTCCGCCGCCGTCTTCGATCCGCTGGGCGACGTGCCACAACTGTTCAACGGCACTGCGCAGCGTCGCCCGCGTGCCATCGTTGGAAAGCCGGTGATAAACGGAACGCAAGCCCAGGTAGACGTGCCGGTCCTGGATGAAGCCGTCCGGTTCCAGCGTCAGCGCGGCGAGCGCCTTGGTGACGAGCTGTCGATAGCGCGGATCTTCAACCAGTTTCCGGCGCTGCTCGATGACGGCCTTGGCCAGCGGCTTGGTGAAGCGGCGCTGCGGCAGTACGATCTCGATCGGCTGGCTTTTGCCGACGTTGCCGCCGTGATCCTTGGCCTGCAGCGTCATGCGCACTTTCATGCCGGCCCAAGGATGCGCGCCGAGTTCATGAAAACTGGACGTCTCGGTTTCCTTGGCATTGTGGCGTGGCAGGCGAAGATTCAGCACAGGCGGACGTTCCAGCGGCGGCCGCGGACCTTTCAGAATGTCCTCGCGCGCCCAACTGGTGCGCGGGTCGCCGGGCTGTGTGCGCGGACGTTCGAAGCGGGCCTCCGCCGAGGCGACGCCATAGTCGTCCTCGATCTTGTAGAACAGCTTCATGGTGCCGCGCGCGGTGCGTTCCGGCTCCTTGGTCAGCGTGATGCGCGGGGCTTGATCCGGTATGACGCGGAAGCTCCATTCGGCAACATGGCTGTTGCCACCCAGCACGCGGACTGTGCCCGTGCCGGTCAATTCGGTGCGAACCTCGGAGACATCGCCGGCCTGCTTGGGTTCCTGACCCGGCACTGTTGCGGTATCGCCGCCCTCACTCGTCACCTGGAGAGAAAGCTGTCCGGCGCCGCTGGCACGAACGATCAGCACGCTCTTGACGGGAACTTCGATCGCTCCTGCCTCTGGAATTGACGGCTTGAAGCCGCCCTGACCGCCATCCGCCAGCAGCACGGGCGCTCTTCCGGTATACGGTGGTGGTGCGACCCAGGCATCCAACCGAGCGGTGCTGATCAACGCCTCGGGGCCGAAGCGGAAGGCAGCCAGCAGGCGATCCTTGGCGCTGTCTCCCACCATTGCGAGCAGCAGCACGACACCTAGCAGCAGCAGGGCGCGCAGCGCGAACGGGTCTTTGCGATCGGTGCGCGGCTGAGGCGTGCCGACCTGAAGCCGGTCCATCAGGGCGGCAAGTCGCGCCTTATGTGCCTGCCAGATCCGCGCGGTTTCAGGATTATCGGCGCTCGACGTCAGCGTGTCTTCGTAGGATGAAGCTGGCCGATGCGGCACGCCGGACCGACGCTCGATGCGGCGAAGTGCCTCGTCCCGCGTTGGCCAGCGAACGCGCAGCACGGTGATCAGGGCTGCCAATAGCGCGAGCGCGAACAAGCCAAGCAAGATCTGATGCGCCAGGAGCGGCAATCGCGTCCACAGGCCCGCGAACGACACGGCGATGAACACGCCAACGACGCCGAGGACCAGCCAAACGCGCGGCCAGACGGCCTCGAACAGCATGGCCAGGCGGCTCAATCCGACCTTGCGTTCGAACTGACGCCCTTCAGGAGACGATACTTGCTGATTCCTGAGCATGCCCTAGCCTAGCACGA
>JAEZBU010000049.1 GCA_023426855.1 Pseudomonadota bacterium
TCCGACACGATCCCGCCGGTGATCCGTGCGGATTCGCCGACGACGATGTGGGTGCCGTGAACGTCACCCTGAATTTCACCGTCGATTTGGACGAGGCCGTTGGAGATCAGGTTGCCAACGATGACCAAGTCCGCCCCGATCATCGATGTCGAGGATCGATCGCCGGATCGAACCGGTGTGCGCTGGCTTTGAGTTGGCGGAGCAGGAACATGGGCCGTGTTCGTGCCGGGCACCGGAACCGTGACGCCGTCCCGCTCGCCCTTCCTACTCGTAAACATCGAGACTCTCTCCACTCAACTATGCTCGGACCGCTACCTGAGAAAGGGCCCGCAAAACGGCGCGAACGCCTTTCGATCAGCATCGGTGCACTATGACCTACCACATGCAGCAGACGCGGTCATCGCAGTGCAAAACTTTTGTCGGAAGCTGTAGCGCTCCCATCACTCTTAAAGATTGCGAAGCTCATCTAGAACAGCTTGGGCGTGCTTCGGTACCTTGACCTTGCGCCATGCCTTGGCGACTCGACCCGTCTTATCGATCAGGAACGTCGAACGCTCCACGCCCATGTACTTCCGCCCGTACATCGATTTTTCCACCCAGACGCCATAGGCCTGAGCGATAGCCTTGTCCTCATCAGAGGCGAGAACCACCGAGAGATCGTGCTTCTTGCGGAATTTGCCGTGGCTTGCCGCGCTGTCGGGAGAGATGCCGATCACCTCCGCGCCGGCTGCCTTGAAGTCGGCATGAAGCGCGGTGAAATCACGCGCTTCGGCGGTGCAGCCTGAGGTGTCGTCCTTGGGGTAAAAGTAGACGACGACAGGTTTCCCACGGAGTTTTGACAGGCGGATTCGGCCATCCTCGGTGGGCAGATCGAAGTCTGGTGCCAACTCGCCTTCTTCAGCCATCCCGCATGCCTTTCTTTCGACGCTTTTGGACCCGCACATCGCTGCTGGCGTAGCGAGAAAAATGCGGTATCGCAAGCGCGTGATTCTCGGTCAGTTTGTTGGCTGGCGGGCAGTGTGCGGGAGATCTCGAACCGCGCGGTGTCGATACGCCAGCATTACGTTTTGGATGCACACGTACGGTGCACTGACTTGAGCTTTTAGCGCGGGCGGAGCAGCGTGAGCGAGACGGGGGCTGGCGAGAGAAAGGACGTGACGGGCAGGCCGGGTGAGAGAATTCGAACCGCGCGGCCGAGCGTACGCCATGTAAGCGCTAAGCCTCCGGCACAGCGCAAAGACGGTGCGTCGGCGCTCAAGCCACTCGTCCGTCCGGCACTGATCTGCGGAAAGTATCTGTTGCCTCTGGTCGTGCTGGCGGTGCTGGCTGCCGGGCTTTTCTATGTCCGGATCCTTTACGGTCCTGTCTCACTCAAGATGCTTGCGGAGCCCATTGCTCGCAGCATCACGGCCGAGCTGCCGGGGTTCAGCGTCACCGTTGAAGATGCGCTTGTCCGCCTGAACGAGGAAGGTCAGGTCGAGTTTCGTCTGCGGAATGTGCGGTTGCTGGACGATGATGGGGATGCCGTAGCTGTCGCGCCGCTGGCCGCTGTTGAAATCAGTGGCACGGCATTGCGCAGAGCGCGACTGGCGCCCGCCAAAGTCGTCCTGATCGAACCTCGGGTGCTGCTGGAATATTCCGAGGAGAGCGGGCTTGCGTTCAGTTTCGCACGCCCGGACGGAGAGGCGCCCATTGCACCCGAGGCGGCGGCAGCCTCACCGGCTGCGCCTTCCGCAAACACGCGTGGCTCAGAGCCAGTTCCTGTCGGTCTTCCGATCGCGCTGCGGGAACTTGAAATGGCCCGGCTGATTGCGGAAACGACAGCGCGCGCCCGGCGAAATTCTGATGCGGCGTCGTATTTGAAAGAGCTCGGATTCCGGAATGCGACGGTCTTGTTCGACTACGCGGGCAAGCAGAATACATGGCTCGTCGAGCAGGCCGACATCGCGCTCTCCCATAAACGGGTCCGCAGCATCATCGAGGGCAATGTCAGAGTCGCATCTGATCGCAGCCCGTGGAGCCTGAATTTCTGGACGGAGGCATCGGACGCCACCCAGCAGGTCGCGCTCAAGGCATCGATCCGCGATCTGGTGCCGCGGAGCCTAGCTTCTGCGCTGCCGGGGCTGTTGCCGCTGCAGGCGTTGGATCTGCCTGCGAATGGCGAGATTACCCTGGACCTGACATCACACGGAGAAGTCCAGGGTGGTGCGTTCTCTCTCGATTTGGCGCGAGGGCAGATGAGGTTGCCATGGCTTGCGGACGCACCGCTCGACGTGGAGGGGGGACGGCTCAATCTGCGCTACGTTCCCGGCGAGCGGCTGCTCCGGATCGCGCCATCGACGCTGGTCTGGGGCCAAAACCGGCTGACCCTTCAAGGACAGGTGGTCAGTTCCACCGGCAAGGACGGCGCCGAGACCTGGGGTTTCGATCTCGCTGGCGTCGAAGGCCAGCTTGTTGCGGAAGATCTGAAAACCAAACCCTTGCCGCTCGAAGGGTGGGTTGCGCAGGGCGCGTTCAAGCCGGCGACAGGAAAGTTGACAGTCGACCAGTATGCGATCCAGGCCGGTGGCGGACAGATCCGTTTTGCCGGCACGATCGCGGACGATCCCTCGGAGCTTCGCCTTGAAGGCCAGATCGGCCCGATGCCGCGTGACACGCTGCTGGCACTTTGGCCGCGAAGCCTTGGTACCGATGCACGGACCTGGGTGGCGGAACACGTGCCCCGCGGAACGGTGGATGGTGGTCATTTCACGGTTACTGGAGGTCATCCGGGGCGCGGTTCGTCGTCGGATTTGTCGCTGACGCTACAGGCAAGCAATCTGCTGTTGGAGCCTGTTGCCGGGTTTCCGCAGATCAGCGTTCCTCATGCTGTGGTTCAGTTCGACGAAACGTCGTTGAGCGTGACCATGCCGGAGGGCTCGGCTCAGGTGTCCGAAGGGCGGCAATTCGCGCTGAAGGCTGGCCGGTTTACGGCAGTTGATCTGAAAACGGATCATCCCACCGGGCAGATCGCCCTGCAAGCGGAAGGACCGGCCGCAGGTTTCCTGGAACTGCTGGAGCGCGACGCGGTCGGCATCAACCGCCTGGACGCCGTCAACAGCGGGACTGTCGAAGGCAAGATCGAGGGGCATTTGTCAGTTACGCTGCCGCTGCGATCCGGTATTTCGCTGCGGGACATCAAGGTGGAGGGGCGCGGTAAGGTCACAGACGGCCGGGCGCGACGGTTGATCGGCAATCGCGATGCACAGGCTGCGACGGTGACGGTCGACATCAGTGAAAAGGCGATCGATGCCCGCGGCGACATGCTGCTTTCAGGCGTGCCGGTCAAATTGGGATGGCAGCACATTTTCGATGCCCCGCCGGATAAGCAGCCACCATTGAGATTGACTGCGACGCTGGACGGCTCGGATCGCGCGCAGCTCGGGCTCGATATCGAGGATATCGTGCAAGGCGAGATTCCGGTCGAGGTCACGATCACGAAGACCGAGAGCGAGGATCATCATGTTCTGGTGCGTGCGGATCTGTCTCGCGCCGAGATGGTGCTGGAGGGCCTTGCCTGGCGAAAACCTCAGGGACGCTCCGCCGCGCTTCAATTCACCATGGCCGCAGGTGCGCGGCAGAACATCGACCTCCACAATTTCCAGATCGTCGGGGATGATATCGCGATCAACGGCCGGATGGTGCTGGATGCGAACAATCGCCTGAAAGAGTTCAACTTCCCGGAGTTTTCGGTCAGCCTCATCAGCCGGCTGAACGTGCGCGGCGTGCTGCGCAACGACAAGGTGTGGGAGGTCACGGCGAAGGGCCAGACCTATGACGGCCGTGACTTCTTCCGGTCGATGTTTTCGGTCGGCGAGCTGGGCGACAGGTTGAAGACGCCGCGTAAGGATGCGCCAGGTCTCGAACTCAAGGCTGATATCGACACCGTGCTCGGAGTTTCCGACGTCTCGCTGCGCGGCTTCACCATGCAGCTGTCGCAGCGCGGAGAGAGGCTGACGCGGCTGTCGGCGCGCGGCATGCTGGATGGCGGAAAGCCGCTGGAGGTGGAGCTGCATCAGGGCGAGCCGCGCCAGCTGGTCGCCACCACCGACGATGCCGGGCAGGCCTTTCGTCTGGTCGATTTCTATCCCAGCCTCGTCAACGGTCGCCTGCGCCTGGAGGTTAATCTTGACGGGCGCGGCGCTGCGGAGAAAACCGGTCTGCTGCGTGTCGAGCGGTTTCGGATTCTGGGAGATCCGATCGTCAGCGAGGTGCTGAGATTCGACGAGACTCACCCTCCGATCGACCACGCGCGTTCGCAGCGGGTTGTCCGGCAGGTATTTGATTTCGATTGGATGCGCGTGCCGTTTTCGGTCGGCCACGGTCAGTTTGTGATGGGCGAATCCGAGATTAGGGGCCCGCTGGTCGGCGCCACGATGCGCGGCAAAGCCGATATCCGCTCGCGGCAGGTCAATATCGGCGGCACCTACGTTCCGCTTCAGGGACTGAACTCGGCGGTCGGTATCATTCCGGGATTGGGTCAGTTGCTGGCTGGACCGCGAGGAGAGGGCGTACTCGGCATTACCTTCGCGATCCGTGGGCCGATGAATCAGCCGCAGGTGCTGGTCAATCCGCTGTCGCTGGTTGCGCCAGGTATCTTCCGGGAGATGTTCCAGCTGACGCCCAATCAGAGCGTCGTGGCGCCACCAGCGAATACGAAAGCTCCTGCGAAGCGAAGCTCGACATCTGCCAAGTCGCGGACGTCAGGCACATCAACTCAGCCGGAAGTTTTGTCGGGCTGGTCGTCGGAGACGAGCGTCAACGCGCCGAAGAAGAAATAGGCTTCAAGCTGAGGCTTGAAGCCTTGGATACAGGCGATGCTCCGCGCAGTCGGTCAACGCAGTATTCGTCAAACCGGCCGCAGCAGAACGTGGCGTTTTTTACCCATCGATAGCTTGACGACGCCGTCGGCGGAAACGTGGGCCTTCGTCAGAGTAGCCTTGTCGTCAGTCACGGCCTGATCGTTGACCCGAAGGCCGCCGCTCTGCACCTGCCGGCGGGCCTCGCTGTTGGAGTTCACCAGTCCGGCTTTCACGAATGCTGTCAGCACGCCGAGCCCCTCAGCCAACTCGGCAGCAGGGATGTCAACACTCGGCAATCCTTCGGCGAGTGTGCCCTGCTCGAAGGTCTTTCGAGCCGTCTCCGCCGCCGCTTCTGCGTTGGCGCGGCCGTGGATAAGCGCCGTTGCTTCGGTCGCCAGCCTCTTCTTGGCCTCGTTGATCTCCGCTCCTTTGAGCGCGGCGAGCTTGGCGACTTCCGGCATCGGCAGCGTCGTGAACAGCTTCAGGAACCGCTCGACGTCTGCGTCCTCGGTGTTGCGCCAGAACTGCCAGTAGTCGTAGGCGCTGAGTTGATACTCGTTGAGCCACACGGCGCCCGCGGCGGTCTTGCCCATCTTCGCGCCCGATGCGGTCGTCAGCAGCGGCGTCGTCAGTGCAAAGAGCTGATGCGTTCCCATGCGGCGGCCGAGATCGGCGCCGAGCACGATGTTGCCCCACTGATCCGATCCACCCATCTGCAGGTTGACGCCGTAGCGTCGCGCCAGCTCGACATAGTCGTAGGACTGCAGCAGCATGTAGTTGAATTCGATGAACGACAGCTCCTGCTCGCGATCAAGACGCAGTCGCGCCGAATCCATGGTCAACATGCGGTTGACCGAGAAGTGGCGGCCGACATCGCGCAGGAATTCAATGTAATTCAACGGCGCCAGCCACTCCGCGTTATCGACCATCAGGGCGTCGGTCTTGTCCTCGCCGAACTTCAGCAGCTTGGCGAAGACGTTCTTGATGCTGTCTTTGTTGGCGTTGATCTGCTCGATGGTGAGGATGCGACGCGTTTCGTCGCGCCCGGACGGATCGCCGACGCGCGTCGTGCCGCCGCCCATCAGCGTGATCGGCTTGCCGCCGCCGGTCTTCTGCAGCCAGTGCAGCATCATGATCGACAGCAGATGGCCGACGTGCAGCGATGGCGCGGTGCAGTCGTAGCCAACGTAGCAAACGACGTCGCCCTTGGCGGCCAGCGCATCGAGGCCCTGCAGGTCGGAGCACTGATGAATCAGGCCGCGTTCGCTGAGGGTCCTGAGAAAGTCTGATTTGAGTGCGGGCATATCTGTTGTCGGCATGGTTTGGCGCGCCGGTCTACCGGCGCCTCGTCTTTGCAATTAGACTGTCGATGATGCGGGAACATGCACGGGAAGGTGCTGATGAGCAAGCTGATACGCGCGCTGGGTCTCATGAGCGGGACATCGATGGACGGTATCGATGTCGCATTTGTGGAGACGGACGGCGAGAATCGTGTCGCGCGCGGGGCCCGGGCGACCTTCGCCTATCCGGCCAATTTCCAAGCACGCCTGCGTGAGGCTGTCGCAGAAGCGCGCGCATTGACGGATCGCGCGGCGCGGCCGGGGTGCCTCGCAGCCGTGGAGACGGAACTGACCGAGCGGCATGCGGAAACGGTGGCGCGGTTTCTGGCCGAGCACAAGATGACCGCCGCCGACGTGGATGTGATCGGTTTCCATGGCCAGACCGTGCTGCATCGTCCCGCCGGGGCGGCACAGACGGGGAGCGGCGACCCGATCACCGTTCAGATCGGCGATGCGGCGCTGCTGGCGCGGCTGACCGGCATCGATGTCGTGCACGACGTGCGTGCCGCCGACGTCGCGGCGGGCGGTCAAGGCGCGCCGCTGGCGCCGGTCTATCATCGCGCGCTGGCGGCGCGTATCCCGCAGCGCCCGCTGGCATTTCTCAATCTCGGCGGTATCGGCAATGTCACCTGGATCGGCGCGGATGGCCGCCTGATCGCGTTCGATACCGGCCCCGGCAACGCACTGCTGGACGACTGGGCGCTGCGACATACGGGCGTGCCCTACGACGACGGCAGCAAGCTGTCACGATCCGGCAAGATCAATGACGAGGTGCTGCGAACCTATCTGCTGCATCCGCATTTCGAGCAGCCGGTGCCGAAGTCGCTCGATCGCCGCGATTTTACGCTCGATGCTGTCGAGGGTTTGAGTGCTGCCGATGGTGCGACAACCCTGGCGGCTCTGACGGCAACGTCGGTGCAGCGCGGTCTCGCCTGGCTGCCCGAGCCGCCGACGCTGTGGCTGGTGGGTGGTGGCGGGCGCCGCAACAAGCACATCA
>JAEZBU010000092.1 GCA_023426855.1 Pseudomonadota bacterium
CAACGGTCGCAGAGGGCGTCGAGACGCAACAGCAGTTCGATGAGTTGGCGACGCTGGGCTGCACCGAAGCGCAGGGCTATTACTTCAGCCCGCCGAAGCCAGGCAAAGAGATTTTGCCCAATGCAATAGAAGACAAGCACGGCAGCGAGCGCTCGATGGCTGCTTGATGCAACCGGATCGGAATAGTGAGTCAATGGTTCAGGTTATGATGATTGAGCCGAATGTTGCCCAAGCAGGGGTTGAGCGGGAGCGCAAGGGTTCGAGCGCAGCAGTCGTCATCAGGCTGGCGACGCTGGGTCTGATGCTGCTGGTTCTGAACTCAGCTTTTCTGACGCGCGAAACGTTCGCCCAGAATGAGGCGAGCGATGTTTCTCCGGTCATGCTTTCGCTCGTGCGCGGCGTATAGAAAGCGGTGGCGGATTTCCATCCGCCACCGGATTTTTCTCGTCATGAGCGGATGAGCAGCATGAAACCGGTCGCTGCAAGGACGTACAATACGACGGCCTTGAACTGCGAGGCTGGTATGAAGCGGCGCATTCGTGTTCCGATTTCGACACCAACCAACGCTGGAGCAATCGCGATAACCGAAGCGCCCAGCAGCGCGGGCGTCATTATTCCCGCGGTGAACAGGCCGATTGCCAAGACGATCGAAGACAGCGAAACGGCCAGATTGATGGCCTGAACCAGACGGTTCGGATCCAACTCGATTGCCATCATGTAGGGAAACAGCGGCATCACCTGTGACCCGGTGAGGCCGGTCAAAATGCCATTGGCGAACCCGGTTGGCAGTTGCAGCGAACGCTCTGATGCTCTGGAAATTGCAAGCTCTGGACGTAGCAGTGACAGCAGCGCGTAGGCAATGATCACAATGCCGAGTGTGCGCGTTGCTACGGATTGCGCAACCCAGGCCAGTAAATAAACGCCGATGGCGATACCTGGCAGCATGGCCAGATAGAGATTTGAGAACCGTCGTGCGATCTCAGAGAAATGGCCAGCCGTGAATGCCACGGTAACGTTTGTCGCCATGGCAGGAATGATGACCAGTGCCATGGCGGGCTTCAGTCCGATGGCGGACACAAGAAACGGTAGTGCGCACGACGAGTATCCCAACCCGGTCGCGCCTTTGACGATACCGGCCAGGAATAATCCGAGACCGGCAAGCATGAATAGAGACATATCCATCCGCGCCATCCCCTAAAAGCACGGGTTGAACGGCGCGATATCCCGGTATCGCGCCGCAATGATGTGTTCCGAAGCGTGAGCCTCGGAAGTCCAATCTCATAGATTGTCAGGAATCGCTCAGTCGCTGGTTGCCGTGCCGCTAACGTCGGCATCGGTCAGGAACCAGGGTTTTACGCCGAAGCCACGTTTCAGCGAATACATGTAGAAGATCGGCATATTGTCAGGAAAAAGCGGACGTTGATCCCGGCCGTTGAATGTCACGAAAATAGATGTCGGGAAGAACAGTTCAATGACCTGCTTCTCGATCATGTTCATGCGGAAGTACTTCCGCGCACCTTCTTCTGCAGTTCCTGCGCCGCGATACCAGCGCATGGCACTTTGCGTCAGCCCCTGGATGGTTTCTTCAGTCGGCTCGGCGAAGTCGGTGGTGTTAACGGCTCGTCCGGCGGTGTCTGTCAGTTCGCTCAGCAGATAGCAGGTGAACCCACGCTTGTCGGCTTCCTGTTCGACCTGCGTGAAGTAGCTCGTGATGTTCTGCGCCGTATGGCCGTTCAGATTGGCGTGGGTATCTGTCAGCACAAGGCTGATGAGGCAGCCGCCGCCGTAAGTTTCCTTCACGCGCGCGGCCAGGGAGGCGAGGTAATCGAGGCACTGTAAATCGGGTGCCGCAATATCATTGCGCGGGCCCTTACCCCAGTACAGAACGAACTGGATGGGCTGACGCCGCATGACGGCGCGGGCGGCAAAATCCTTGAGGAGGGCAATATCGGATGGTTGTTCGCGCTTGAACGCCCAGGTGTTGAACGACTGGACGATCTTTTGAACTTCTTCGCTGCTCGGAAATTTCTTGAGAGTATTGATACTGGATGGAGGGCGTAGGTGTGGTTTCGTACTCGTGGACACGCTTTGCATACTCAACTCTCTCGCGCTTGGCGTTGACGCAAACAGAAGTTTCTCCGGTGTGCGCAGTCACGGAGCTCTATTAGCCGCTACATGGTGGTTCGGAGCGGTTAAAATTAAGTTAATATTCACCAACTGGTAACGTCTCGGCGCCGAATCGCTGCGAGATCGAGGTCTCTGTCAAGAGAGCTCCGGCAGTGTTCGCAGCTTACCGTCGAGCCCAGAAATGCGGCGTTTCCGGCGAGAAGTGCGTTGTGATGGCGTGCGGCGCAGCGTCCGTTGCCGGATGATGTTTCGATAAAGCCGCGCATTCTTGGTTTCAGTAAGGCAAACGCGTGCCCCATAGGCAGACGCAATATGAAGATGCATAGAAATGCCATCTGCGGTTGTTCAGATGTTAATTTACAATTAAAAAAAGAATACGCCCAGTACATCCGTTTTTGTTTCACTTCATTCGGCGGCGCATTACTCGAATGTGTGCAGAAATCCGCACCTGAGTTCTAAATTCAATTGTTGGATTCGAATGGCGCATCTTCGCGTTGACGCGAAAAGTGGAGAAATGTACCCGATTCAGTAGGGGCATGATTCGGGGGGCGGCCATGATCCTAATCGCGGATGATCGCGAGACCGTGACTGATGGGTATGCAACGTGGTTCGACCGCGAAGGCGTTTCGGCTTCTGGTATCGCGCCGGGCGATCTTTATACCTGGATTGATACAGCTTCGGATGCCGATATGGGTGCCGTTGAAGCGTTTTTGCTTGGAGATTTTTCTGGGCGAGAAGCGCTTTCGCGGAAAATCCGTGGTCGTTCCGTGGCTGCTGTTATTGCGATAAACGACAACAAGTCGCTTGAAGAGACGCTTGATCTTTTCGCGGCTGGCGTCGACGACGTCGTCAAGAAGCCAATTCACGTGCGGGAAATTCTGGCGCGTATCCATGCTATTCGCCGGCGTGCGGCTGCTGAGGCCGATTGCGCTGTTTTCGGTGATTTGCGTGTGTTTTTCGATGGTCGCGATCCGGAAGTGTGCGGTGAGGTCTTGGCTTTGCCGCGCCGCGAACGCCGCATTCTTGAATACCTTGTCGTCAATAAGGGGCGCCGGGTAACAAAGAGTCAGATATTTAATGCGGTGTACGGCCTTTTCGGTGAGGACATCGACGAAAATGTCGTGGAGAGCCATATAAGCAAATTGCGCAAGCGGTTGAGGCATCGGCTCGGTCAGGACCTGGTCGATTCGCAGCGCTATCTCGGTTACCGCCTGGTTCAGGCTTGATGTCTGTTTCTGGGGTTTTCAGCCCCACGCAAGGCGAACCTGTTCTCATCTGACAATCAGAAGCCAGACTTCGGGATTACGACCAATGAGCCTTTACGGCATGATGCGGACGAGTGCGTCTGGAATGGCGGCGCAGGCCAATCGGCTGGCAACGGTTGCTGACAATATCGCCAACATGAGTACGACAGGCTACAAGCGCGCGTCGACTGAATTTTCGTCGATGATCCTGGAGTCGGGGGGCGGTAGCTACACTTCGGGTAGTGTTCGCACGGACGTTCGTTATGGAATTAGTACCGAGGGGACGCTGGCCTATACGACGTCGACGACCGACCTTGCGGTGGACGGTCAAGGCTTCTTTCTCGTTGGTGGGAATTCCGGCCAAATTTACATGACGCGCGCTGGCTCGTTCGTTCCTGATGGGAGTGGGAGGCTCGTCAACGCCGCTGGCATGTATTTGATGGGGTATCCGCTTACGAATGGGAATCCATCCGTTGTCGCGAATGGCTACAATGGGCTTGAGGTCATCAATCTCGGCTCGCTTGCCCTGCAGGCCAATCCTTCGACGGCGGGTGAGTTTTATGTCAATTTCCCATTGAATGCAGACGACGTTGCGCCTGCCGATCTGCCTTCCGCTGGTGGCGCTGCCTACACCGCGAAGACTTCGCTGCGAACTTTCGATAACCTCGGGAACGAGGTCATTGTCGACGTGTATAGTTCGAAAGTGGCTACCGGTGAGTGGGAGATCTCTGTCTATAATCGCGCCGACGCAAGCGCCAATGGTGGTTTTCCCTATTCATCCCCTCCCTTGGCAACGGAAACCTTGTTGTTCGACGCCAGCGGCCAAGTCGATACGGCGGGCGCCACGGGACTCTCCATTCCCATCCCGGGCGGCGGTACGGTTGAGCTCGATATGTCTCAATCCAGCCAGCTCGCTGCGGATTATTCCGTGCGAGAAGCGTCGATTGACGGCAATGCGCCTAGTGATGTCGATCGGGTCGAGTTTTCCGAAACCGGCGTCGTTTATGCGGTCTTCATGAATGGCGCGCGCGTTGCGACGCACCGCATTCCGCTGGCGACAGTCAATAGCCCGGACAATCTGCAGCCATTGCCGGGCAACGTCTACGCGCCAAGTGCCGACTCCGGAGATGTCCGGGTTGGTTTCCCGGGGGATGGCGGCCTTGGAGTAATTGCGTCGCAAGCGCTGGAGCAATCGACTGTCGATTTGGCGACCGAACTTACGGCGATGATTGAGTCCCAACGCAACTACACGGCCAATTCCAAGGTATTCCAGACCGGCGCCGACCTGATGGATGTGCTCGTGAACCTGAAGCGGTGATGATGCAGGGCGCGGCTAAACCCGGGCAGGGAGATCATATCGTATGACGCTCTCGAACAGTCTCAGTATTGCGCGCTCCGGGTTGGCGGCGTTGGCGAGCCAGACTGCCGCGGTCGCGCGGAACACCGCGAATACCAATGATCTGCTCGCCTCCCGAAAGACGGTAAATGTCGTAACCGTTCCCGGTGCCGGCGTTCGTGTGATGTCCATAACCCGGGCATCCGATAGCGCGTTGTTGACGCACATGGTGTCGACATATTCGGCTGCTGGACGACAAAATTCGATCGTTGAAGGTTTGGACCGCCTGGACCTTACCGTCAATGATCCGGAATTGGATGTTTCGCCGGCCGCGATGATCGCGCGTCTGAATAATGCGCTGCAGATTTACTCGGAGGGGCCGCAGGATCTTGCCCGGGCCAATGCTGCAGTAAATGCAGCAAGCGATCTGGTCAATTCTCTGCATGCTGCAACTGATACTGTGCAATATGTGCGGGAAAAGGCTGATGCCGATATCGCAAGCGCAGTCGACGGCCTGAACTCCCTTCTTGCGCAGTTTGAGGTTGTGAATACTGCGATCGTAAAAGGTACGCGCTCTGGCTCGGATGTCACCGATTACCTTGATCAGCGTGATCGGCTGCTGCTGGCAATGTCCAATGAAATCGGCGTGCGTACAATTACGCGCGGCGACAATGACATGGTGGTCTTCACCGATGGTGGCGTCACCCTGTTTGAGGGCAAAGCGCGCACGGTAACGTTCGAGCCGACATTGACGATGACGCCGACGTCTGTCGGAAACCACGTTTTTGTCGACGGTGTGCAGGTTACAGGTGCCACGGGCGGCATGGCGAGCGGCACGGGCCGCTTGAGCGGTTTGACCGCGGTTCGCGATGAAATTGCCGTCGACTATCAAACCCAGCTGGACGAAATCGCCCGTGGTTTGATCGAGATTTTTGCTGAAAGCGACCAAAGCGCTATTCCCGCACTTCCGGACGCGCCGGGTTTGTTTACATGGTCTGGCGCGCCTGCGATCCCGACCAGCGGATTGGCAATTACGGGCTTGGCTGGATCCATTCGCGTCCATGCAAGTGTCGATCCCATGCAAGGTGGGGATGCTAACCTCCTGCGCAACGGCGGAATTGCTGGAGCAGCGTATATCTACAATACGGAAAACGCCTCTGGTTTCAGCGATCGTTTGCACGAGCTGGTTGGCAAAATGACCAGCCAGCGATCATTCGATCCCGATTCCCAGCTAAATACCACGGCCACGATCTACGGATTTTCCGCATCTTCGGTTGGCTGGCTGCAGGAGCTGCGCAAAACGGCAAGTTCGGAAGCTGAATACCGCACGACGATGTTCGAGCGATCGGCCGAATCTTTGTCAAAGGCGACAGGCGTCAGCCTTGAAGAGGAAATGACGCTCATGCTGGAGCTGGAGCGGAGCTACCAGGCAACGTCGCGCCTTATATCGACGATCGACGAAATGTATCGTTCGCTATTGGCAGTGGCGGGGTAATGCAATGAAAGCCAATTTCGTTTCGACGCTTGCGCTTTCTGAAACGACCAAATTGTCGTTGATGAAATCTCAACTGCGATTGGCCCAGGCCCAGAAGGAAATGGTTACTTGGCGACACGCCGACGTTGGGCGTGCGCTTGGCCATCGCACAAGCGATACGGTTTCGCTGCGGCAGGATTTCACGCGTCTCAACGGCATCAAAGACTCGAATGCCGTGGCCAAGACGCGGTTGGATACAACGCAGGCCGTGCTGGAGGGCTTGGCTGCCGACGCGCAGGAGTTCATTGGCGCGATGTTTGCCTCGCGTGAAGCCGACAACGGGGCTCTGGTGCTCAAGGTTGAAGCAAGAACGCGTCTGGAAGCGCTAATTGGCGCTATCAATACATCGGTGGACGGCGCCTATATTTTCTCCGGCATAAACGCTGACGTGCGCCCGATGGAATCGTATTTTAGCGATCCGCCACCCGCGAGTCGGCAGTCGGTCGCTACCGCATTTTTCAATGAGTTCGGGTTTGCGCAAACTGACCCCGCCGCATCTACGATTTCGCGCACCGACATGGCAGCGTTTCTTGATGGCGCATTCGCGGATCTGACTGATCAGCCTGCGTGGTCGGCAAATTGGTCGGCGGCCTCCGATCAGAACATCCGTAGTCGTATTTCAACGGCGGAACTCGTCGAGACCTCAAGCAACGCCAACGTGAAGGCACTGCGCGACCTTGTCAGTGTCTACACTATGCTTGCCGACCTGGGATCCGACGGCCTCAGCAAGGAAGCTTTCGAGGCCATTGTTGACAAAGCGGTTATCAAGGCCGGCGAGTCCATTCAGGGATTGACCGGACTGAGGGCAAATCTCGGCACCGTGCAGGAGCGGATATCCAGCGCGAATGATCGCATGTCGATTCAGATCGGGATTTTTCAGCAGCATATAGCGTCGATGGAGCAGGTCGATCCCGACGCTGCTGCGACGCGGGTTACCGCGCTGTTGACCCAGATTGAGACGTCGTACGCGCTCACCGCTCGTATTCAGAACCTCAGCCTGCTCAATTACATCTAGGGCTTGAAACGCGATGTACCATTTTTCTTATGCGGAAGTGCTGGAAGAAACGCCGAAAGATGCGCGTGAACGCGAGCGGATGGCGATTGATCGGGCGATTGAACTTCTCGAGGCTGCCGAAGCAAAGGGCCCGCGTTCGCGCGAGGCCATCGATGCAATTCTCTTCGTGCGCCGTCTTTGGGGTATGCTGATCGAGGATCTTGCCAATCCAGAAAATGATTTGCCGAAGGCGCTTCGCGCGGATCTGATTTCGATCGGATTGTGGATCATGCGAGAATCCGAGCAAATCAGACTCGAACAGTCGGACAACTTCCGGGGACTGATTGACGTCACGCGGGCTATTGGTGAAGGGCTCCGGTGAGGCCATGCATATCTCACTGCGCTCCGGTGAACGAATATACATAAACGGCGCGGTGGTGCGTGTTGATCGAAAAGTTTCGATGGAGCTTCTCAACGACGTAACGTTTCTCCTCGAAAGTCATGTGATTCTTGCCGATGACGCGACGACGCCGCTACGCCAACTTTACTTCATCCTGCAGACTGTGCTGATCGAGCCCGCGAAAGCGGACGAGGCGCGCGCCATGTATGAACAATCGCGCGCTTTGCTGCTGGTCTCGTTTACGAGCAGGGATGTGCTGGATGGATTGGAGCGCGTGCACAAGCAGATCGAAGCTGGCAAGATTTTCGACGCTTTGAGGATTATTCGGACGCTGTATCCCCTCGAGGAAGCTATTCTGGCCGGCAGGCGTTCGTCACAAACAGTTTTGGATACTGAGCAGCAGGAGCGTGTGGCATGCAAGTAGACGCGACGGGGGCGAACTACACGACAAATACGGCACCAACCAATACAGGCAATGCCAATCGCACCGAGGCGAGCGCGACCCTCGACTATAATGCGTTTCTTCAACTGCTCCTGGCACAAATGAAAAACCAGGATCCAACGCAGCCGATGGACTCTACCGAGTACATGGCTCAGCTCGCATCATTCTCGAATGTCGAGCAGGCGATGAAAACCAACGCGAAACTCGATGCACTAATGACATCGATGGCTCTGTCGCAGGCCGACGGCATTATCGGCAGAACGATTACGTCCGCTGATGGCAGCATTTCTGGTGAGGTGACTTCATTGCGCGTGATCAGTGGTGGCGCGATCGCTGTTCTGAGTGACGAACGGCAAGTGCTACTGGGCCCGGGCGTGACGATCACCTAGCCATGAATCAGGCCGACGCGTTAGACATCGTGCAGGCGACAATCTGGACGGTCATCGTCGCGTCCAGTCCCGCTGTTGCTGCAGCAATGTTCGTGGGTATCGCGATTGCTTTATTGCAGGCGCTGACCCAGGTGCAGGAGATCACCCTCACCTTTATTCCTAAAATTATTGCCATTCTGGTCACGGCGTCGTTCTCGGCGCCGTTTATCGGGTCTGTGATATATACCTTTGCGGAGCAAATCTATTCTCGTATCGAGAACGGTTTCTAAGCCGAACTGGCGAGGTATCAACAGCTTATTGCTTGCGGGTGTTTGAACGCAAGGCTGGGGAAAGCGTGGCCATGCAGGGTGTCTCATAGTAGGCGAACTATGAGATACGAGGGCAGGCATGGCGTTGACTTCGGCGTCCGGAATTGAGCCGGTCGATAGACAGAGCGGCAAGGACGTCTGGTTCGCAGCTGGAATCGTCTTTATTCTGACGATTTTGTTTTTGCCGCTTCCGGCAGCGATTATTGATGTCGCCCTGGCAATATCCATTGCGATCTCGGTGCTGATCCTCATGGTCGCGCTGTGGATTCAAAAGCCTCTTGAGTTTTCTGCATTCCCGACGGTGCTGCTGATCGCTACGATGCTGCGTCTCGCGCTCAACATCGCGACGACACGCCTTATATTGACGGACGGTGCGCAAGGCATAACGGCAGCCGGTCATGTCATCGCTGGGTTTGCCAGCTTCGTGATGAGTGGCGACTTCGTCATCGGCACGATCGTCTTTCTCATTCTCATCACGGTGAACTTCATTGTCATAACCAAAGGCGCGACGCGAATTGCGGAAGTCGGCGCGCGTTTCACTTTGGACGCGATTCCCGGCAAGCAGATGGCGATCGACGCTGATCTGTCTGCCGGACTGATCGACGACAAGGAGGCCATGCGCAGGCGGCGTGAGCTTGAAGAGGAGAGTTCTTTCTTCGGCGCAATGGACGGTGCGTCGAAATTCGTTCGTGGTGACGCCATCGCCGGCCTGATCATCTTGGCGGTCAATATCGTTGGCGGCATCACCATCGGGATTACCCGCTATGACATGAATTTGGTATCTGCCGTCGACGTATTTACAAAGCTGTCGGTTGGCGATGGTCTCGTATCGCAAATCCCGGCGCTGATCGTTTCGCTTGCTGCCGGCCTTCTCGTGTCGAAGGGCGGAACGCGCGGTTCGGCCGAGAAAGCCATCTTCAGCCAGCTTGGTCGGTATCCAAGGGCATTGATCGTCGCTTCCGCTGTCGTGGCGGTGCTGGCGCTCGCGCCCGGCCTACCATTTATTCCTTTTGCATTGCTTTCGATCGCTTTGGCCTTCGTTGCTTATCTCATTCCGAAGCGGCTCGCCGAGGAGAAGGCTGCTGCTGATGCTCGCGAGCACACCGCCAAAAAAGAAGCTGAGGAAGAGCAGCGCAGTTCCGTCAAGGAACAGCTCAGGGCGGTTGAAATTGAGCTTTCACTTGGCAAACAGATCGCGAGCTCGCTGATGCCGACGCACGGGGAGCTTGCTCAACGGGTCGCAAAAATGCGCCGTGCGTTTGCCCGTCAGTATGGTTTCGTCGTGCCGGAGATAAAACTTTCCGATGACCTGACGTTGCCGCCCAAAACCTATCAGATCAAAATCCACGGCACGGTAGCGGTCAGCGAAGCGCTTCGGATCGGCGATCTGTTGGTGATCATCGGCGAGGGGCCACGGCCCGACGTGCCGTGCGATGAAGTGCGCGAGCCGGCTTTTGGCATGAAGGCCGTTTGGGTGCCGGAGATATTCGCGGCGAATATCAAGCGCGAAGGCTTCACGCCGATTGATAATATGTCGGTCCTGCTCACGCATATGCGCGAGGTTATTCGCAACAATCTTTCGCAGCTCCTGTCCTATAAGGATGTCCGGATGCTAATCGATCGATTGGATCCGGAATATCGGCGGCTGGTGGACGAGATCGTGCCGTCGCAGATTTCCTTCTCTGGCCTTCAAGCTGTGCTGAAGCTCTTGCTGACGGAGCGTGTTTCCATTCGCAATTTGCATCTTATTCTGGAAGCGATTGCGGAAGTTGCGCCACATGCGCGCCGAGCGGAGCAGTTGGCAGAACATGTGCGGATGCGTATGGCGCCGCAGATTTGTGGAGATTTGTCAGACGGTGGCGTGCTCAAGGTTTTGCGGCTAGGAAGCCGCTGGGAGCTTGTTTTCCACCAGGGTTTGAAGCGAGATGCCAAGGGCGAAGTGGCCGAATTCGATATCGATCCGCAGCTCATCGAGCAGTTCGGTGCGGACGCGACCAAGGCAATTCGTTCTCACATGGATCAGGGCCACCAGTTCGTTTTGGTTACGGCTCCGGATGCCAGGCCTTACGTGCGCATGGTAACTGAGCGGCTATTCCCGACGCTGCCAGTCCTGTCTCATCTGGAAATCGCCCGCGGCGCCCAGATCAAGGCGTTGGGCTCGATCTCGTGAATGCGCTAGGGCCGGAAACGGTGCTTCTGGTCTTTGTGCTGTTTTGTCGTATCGGTGGATGCTTGATGTTGATGCCGGGCTTTTCCAGCCCGCGCGTGCCCGTTCAAATTCGCCTCTTTATTGCGATTTCCGTGACGTTGGCACTGACGCCCGTGCTGCTACCGACCGTGCGGGCAACGGTGCCTCAGCCTGATCTAAGCCTTATGGTCGCGCTTATCGTGGGAGAAACGTTGACTGGCGCGCTCATCGGTATGATGGGGCGGGTCTTTTTTCTTGCTCTGCAGTTTATGGCAAGCGCTGTCGCTATGTTCTGCGGCTACGGCGGTATGCCAGGAGCGGCGATTGACGAAAACGAGCCCAGTCCGCCACTGGCAAGTCTCGTGACAATAACCGCGACCGTGCTGTTCTTTACCACGGAGCAGCATTGGGAAGTCTTACGCGGCTTGACACAATCTTACACGGTCATGCCGATCGCGATGGCAATGGGCATCGACATGGGATTGTCTCAGCTCGCTGACGCACTATCCGACGCATTCTTTCTGACATTGCAAATCTGCAGCCCGTTTGTCGTATACGCGCTGATCATCAATTTGATGTTCGGTCTCGCCAACAAGCTGACACCTCAAGTCCCTGTGTATTTCGTATCGTTACCATTTGTTCTCGCTGGTGGCCTGTTGCTCCTTTATTTCACGGTCGGTGAAGCATTGCGATTGTTCATCGAAGGCTTTGCAAGCTGGATGCTCAGGGTATGACTAACGAGACGGCACGCCGTGCTAGTCGCTCGCGCAATATCCTCGCCGTTCAACGTCAGTTGCAGCGGGTGGAGGAGCAAAGATTGGCGGAAATCAAACGACGCGCAAACAGCCTGGCGGAGCTTGAGACTGAGCTCATTGAGTTGCTCAACACTGAGGACACTATGCGAGGGCTGCTGACGTTTACGGGCGTGCGTCGCCTGAGCATGGTGCAAAGTGAGATGGCGCGCGTCGAAGAGAATAAGCAAGTCCAATCGGAAAGGCTTATTACTCAAACGAGCCGCATGAAACTCGCTGAGAAACTGAATGCAGAGGCGGAAGCTGACGTGCGAAAGGAGCGGGATCAGCAGGATCTTTCCGAGGCGATCGAGCGCTTTCTGCGGAAAGACAACGCAAGCCTCCCGTAAGCCCTTTGCGACAAAGTGATTGCGATCGGAATCTCGAAGATGGGCATCGTTAATGCCAATTGCGCCACTATCCCCTCATATGGCTGTGGACCAGCTCAACAGTTTGACGCGAGCTGCCGAGGCGGCGTCGGTGCGTCAGGGATCCGGAAAGCAGGTTGATAAGGCCTACGTGCAGTTCGAAGCTTTCGTGCTTCAGAATTTCGTCGAGTCCATGCTGCCCAAGGACGCCGAGAGTGTTTTTGGCGGTGGCACTGCCGGCTCGATGTGGAAATCGATGTTGGCGGAAAAACTCGGGATGGAACTGGCCAAGAGCGGCCAGCTTGGCATTGCGCAGATGATCGCGTCAGCTCGGACGGGCGCTCAACCTGATAAGTCAGATAATTCGTAAAGGCGGCGGATAATGGCAGTGAATTCCATAGAACGTGTGATCCGGCGTCTTGAGGACACGGTGAATGAGGAGACCGCCTTGCTGCGCACAAACGCAGGCGTCGACCTCAATGAATTCAATGCCCGCAAAAGTCAGGGCCTTCTGGAATTAACCCGTGCGTTGCGGAATTTCGATGTTCGGTCCGCTGATGACACTACGGTGTCACGGCTTCAATCGCTGCGCAGTGCGTTGAACGAAAACAGTGCGGTGCTGAATCTGCATCTCCAGGCAGTGCGCGAAATAGCAATGATCGTTTCTGATACCATTCGTGAGTCGGAATCTGACGGTACGTATTCGCCGGTCGCGCAGCTTGCAGGCGCTAGGTTATGATCAAGCTGCTCGTTGTCGGCCTTTGGGTTTGCGTCGTTACACTCGCTTCAGGCTATTCGGCCGTGATGTGGCAGACTGGCCGCGCGCCTGAGCAGGAGGCTGAGAAGTTCTTTGGTGGTCTGGATTATATCAAGACCAAAATGATTAGCGTTCCGGTCATTACCGACGGCGCTGTGCAGGGTTACGTGATTGCGCAATTCGTCTTCACGGTTGAAGCCAATCTTCTCAAAAAGCTTTCCGTGAAACCCGACGTATTCCTGGTCGATGAAGCGATCCGCACGATTTACGCGGGGCAGGGATTCGACTTCCGCCAGATGAAAAAGCATGATCTGCCGGCACTGGCAAAACTGATTGCAGACAATGTCAATGCGCGCTTCGGAGCGCGGTTCGTCGAAGAAGTTCTTGTCCAGGATCTGAATTATCTGCCGAAGGAGCAGGTCCGCGGCCGCATGAGCCTGTAGGCACGCACCTCGCGCAGCGTGAACGTCCGCAGCGCTGATCCTATGGTGCCAGTTGGCGCGCCAGTTCCTGAAACGCATCGTTGCTTGTGGGATCGCGCGGCGACTGCTGCAGAGCGGTTATGACTTTTGGTACGAGGGCGACCGCATTATCCAACTCTGGATCTTCGCCGGCTTTATAACCACCCATCAGCCGCAGATCGCGAGTTTCTTCAAATCGCGCAATCATGGCGCGCAGTTTCATGACGAGCTTCTGCTGTTCTGGCGTCCATACCGCGTGCGCCAGTCGCGAAATCGAGCGCAAGACGTTGACCGCCGGATATCGACCCTGGTCGGCAATGGCGCGATCCAGAACAATGTGACCGTCAAGCGTTCCGCGAATGGCGTCCGCGATGGGATCGTTATGGTCATCGCCGTCGACCAGAACGGAGAATATACCAGTGATCGACCCGCTCCCTTCATCGCCTGGACCTGCGCGTTCGAGAAGTTTGGGCAATTCGCTGAAAACGCCGGGCGTATACCCGCGAGCGACAGGTGGCTCGCCGGCCGCAAGATCCACATCTCGTGCAGCGTGCGCAAAGCGCGTGATCGAGTCCACGATCAGCAGGACGTTGCCGCCCTGATCGCGAAAATGTTCAGCGATGCACATCGCCGTGCGTGGTGCGAGGCGGCGCCGCATCGGGCTTTCATCGGCAGTGGCAACCACGGCCACGACACGATCGCGATTGGCTCCGATGGTGTCCTCGATGAATTCGCGCACTTCTCGGCCACGTTCGCCGACAAGTGCAATCACCACGGCATCGAAACCGGTTGCCTGGGCGAGCATTGCCA
>JAEZBU010000138.1 GCA_023426855.1 Pseudomonadota bacterium
ACATCCGCACCGGTGAAACCATGCTGAGAGACAATGATGCAACATTCTGCAGAGCGATGACGGCCGGAACATTGAGCCCGGCTTCCGTAGCAAGGCTGACCTGAGATGCCATGAACAGTCCATTTGCTGCACTACCACTGTTGGCCAAGGCACCGAACACGGCCGAGATCATCGGCGTCAGCACGACGCTCCACCGTCCCAACGTCTCGAACATGCCGCGTGCCAGACCTTCCGCGATGCCTGAACCGGATAAAAGCTCCGCCATCATCGAGAACATGATGATGGTCAACACAGCCAGACGCCCGGTCTTCCAGGCTGCTCTGATCTCTTCTGGAAACGCGTATGAATGACCGCGTAGCACCCCCGTAAGGATAGCAGCTACCACAAGCCATGTTCCGGCGTGGAACAATGGCGACCATGCGGGCGCATCGGCAAAGGGATGAAGGCGACCTGTGTGTTCAAGAAAATGCGCAAGCGGCGGCAATAGTCGGGTTACGACCAGCCAGCCGATCAGAAGAATGAATGGCAGCACCCTGCCAAACGCACGGACAAGTTCCGCCCGATCGGGCCCCTCGTCGGCTAAATAGCGCAGCACGATCATCGGCCCATAGGCGGCGAGCATAGCCGTTTCAGGGCCGAGCATCGCTGTCGCAGCAATGACCAAGACGAGGCTGGCGCCCAGCCAAAGAAACTCGCTCACCTGTTCCCGCAAGCTGCCTGCAACCCCGGCCTTGCACGCCATGCGCCAGTACAACGGCAGCCAGAGCAAATTGACAGCAGCCAGAAGGAAACCTGAATTGACCGCGAGCGTGGTCGGGTCGGTTCGCGCGAAGGCCGCGGCAACGATGACACCGCCGCCCATGCCTCCCCAGAGGTTCATAGTCTGGCTGAGTAAGCTGAAAGCGAGAAGATAGATCGGCTCTACGTTCAATCGCCGGACCAGAACCATCGTTCCGATGATGCCAATGCCGAAGCCGGTTGCCGACTCGGCAAATGGACCAATCAAAAAGCAGGCGGAGAACAACTGCCGCCGCCTGGCGCCAGCGTCGGGAAGTGATGTTTCGCCCGGCATTACGGCATTTCCGGACCGGATGGCCATCTGCCAGAACAACAGGCCGCCGAGAATGTAGGGTACGATAATCCAACCGATCCACGCGCCGCGAGCGAGGAAGACCAGAGCTTCAGAAATCTGGAAGCC
This sequence comes from Pseudomonadota bacterium, assembly GCA_023426855.1. Taxonomy (GTDB): domain Bacteria; phylum Pseudomonadota; class Alphaproteobacteria; order Rhizobiales; family Hyphomicrobiaceae; genus ZC4RG25. The sequence goes on from JAEZBU010000138.1 coordinate 1,199, forward strand.
GTGCGGCGCGGTCGTCAGCGCAACGAACAGGGCGACGATCACCCCGATGATCGAGGCGGCGAACGTGCCCGCGCGCCCGCTTGCGAGCACGGTGACGACCGCGATCGCCGGCAATGTCCAGAAGAAATAAATCAACGCCGATCTGCCCCCTGCGGCGCCTCTCGCCACAGGAGGCGGAATGTTCCGGTAACGGTCGCTGCGGTGTATACATGATTTATAACTGAGCGGCGATATAGGCTCCCACCACCATATTGCCGCTTAACACAATATGCGTGCCCCGCAGCGGCGCGCCAGCTTCGGCGCTGCTGGCGTTGGGCGGATCAAGCGTCTGATCGGTGAGGAACTTGGCCCGCGTCGGATATCCAGCGGCAATCGCCGGCAGCACCACCCAGCGATAGTCGGGCTGGCCCTCACGCGAGAACCACTGCTCCTTGAAAGCGTTGGACTGATTGCTGCCGAGGATCTTGACACACGTCTTGGTGACGGCCGTCACGATGCCAGTGTGCGCCCGCCAGGGGTTGCCATTGCGTGGCAGCGCCGCCGCACAACGTAACGCGGTTCTGCCATCGGCGTGCCGATCAGCAACGCGGATCGCGCCAGCAGACGATCCTTCAGCGGAATAGCCGCGATCGAGATGCCGGCGCGCGACAGGCCACTTCGTCGGGGGTGATGTCCGAACGGCCAACATCGTGGAAATATTGCAGAATATCGTCAGTCGCCGCGCGGCGTAGCGCTCCTAATGACTTCCGGTCCGCTCACAATCCCGGAGTCTGCGAGCCAAATTTGCCATCGATCCACTCCCTGATCGCACTTTCCAACCACCCCACACGCCCCTTCGAAATCGGCACGGACTTGGGGAAGCGCCCGGCGGGACTTTCGCGCCATAATGTCGTAGCGCTCAAGCCGCAGAGCTTGCTCACCTCACGCTTGGACAAAATTCGATCGGGTTGGTTGGTCATTCTGTCGACCAAGTATGCGGTCCAGTGATCAAAACTTGACAAAAATACTCCACTATTATTACTGACCTCATCGCGGGGTAAGTCTGTTCGGTGGGCGCGGCTGATACGTTGCTGTGTGCAGCGACGATAACAGGCATGGCGCATTTTATGGCAGATACTGCGGGCGTTCTGGAAGTCATCAGGCCGTGCAGGCGGGGTAAGGTCAAGGCATGAGGCAACGCGCACGAGCATCCGCGAAGGATCGTGCCTTCCGGGTTCGGACCATCACCTCGCTCACATCCCTGCTGCCAGTGCGTTTCGCTAGGCGTTCGCTAACCCGGACCGCGTGCGCAAAGTTTGCCGCTTTGGTTGCAAGCGCATTCATGGCGACAGCGGCCTGGGCCCAGGATGCGTCCGCGCCGGTTGTCCCGCCGCCTGCGGTCAGCCCTCCGGCCGCCGTGCAGCCACCCTCACCGCTGCCGCCGCCAGCCGTTGTCAATTCTCCTGCCGTCGCGCAGCCTGCCACACCCCAGCCGTCAGCAGACGCACCGGCTTCGGCAATTCCGATCGAGCAGGACGCCGTTCCTGACGCAGCCGAAGCCGCACCATCGGCATCTCCCGACGCCGCCGCATCGGATCAGCCGACGGTTGCCGAAACGCCTGCGACCGCACCTGGATCTCCGCCGACCTCTACCCTGCCCCATGATCTGACGCCGTGGGGCATGTACGAAGCCGCCGACATCGTGGTGAAGGCGGTGATGATCGGCCTGGTGATCGCCTCGATCATCACCTGGACCGTCGGCTTGGCGAAAAGCCTGGAACTGATCAGCGCATCGGCCTCCCTGCGCAAATCGCTGTCGCGGATTTCCGGCGAACGCTCGCTGCACGAGGCGATTGAAAAACTGCGCAGCCGGCGCGGATTGCTGCGCGCCATGCTCGACGCCTCTGCGGCCGAAGTCCGCCTGTCCAGCGACAGTCTCAATCCCGATGGCGTCAAGGAGCGTGTCGCATCGCGGCTCGGACGCATCGAGGCCTCCGCCGCACGCTCCATCGCACGCGGCACCGGCATGCTGGCCACCATCGGATCGACGGCGCCGTTCGTCGGCCTGTTCGGCACCGTCTGGGGCATCATGAACAGCTTCATTGGCATCTCGAAGGCGCAGACCACCAACCTCGCGGTGGTGGCGCCCGGCATCGCCGAGGCGCTGCTGGCGACCGCCATCGGCCTGGTCGCCGCGATCCCGGCGGTGATCATCTACAATCAGTTTTCGCGCTGGATCGCCGGTTACCGGCTGCTGGTCGGCGATGCCGCGGCGCACGTGCAGCGGCTGGTCTCGCGCGATCTCGACCGCATCACCAGCGAAACACCCCGTTCCCTCAAGGCTGCGGAGTAGGACAGTGGCAGGCGGCGTTCAGGACAACGGTGACGATCTCGTCGAGGCGCACGAGATCAACGTCACGCCTTTCATCGACGTCATGCTGGTGCTGCTGATCATCTTCATGGTCACCGCTCCGCTCCTGACCGCGGGCGTGCCGATCGAGCTGCCCGACAGCCGCGCCAATCCACTCGACCAGGAGCCCGAGCAGGTGACGATCTCGATCGACCGCGAAGGCTATGTGTACATCGACAAGGAGCAGGTGGCTGTAGGCGGTCTGCCCGAAGCGCTGGCGCAGCTTTCCCGGGGCGGCGAGCCGCCGCAGGTGACGCTGCGGGCGGACAAGGCGCTCGATTACGGCCGGGTGATGGCGGTGATGGGAG
>JAEZBU010000152.1 GCA_023426855.1 Pseudomonadota bacterium
GTCGAATCCACGGTCAGTGCTTTTTTGATCCGCGGCAGCTTACCGTCCTTATCGACGAGCCCAGCCTTGTGCGCGACGCCGACCAGCGTGCCGGTGTTGTCGAAGACGTCCACGAAGAAGAACGTGAAAACGATCGCAATCAAGCCGACCTCAAGCGCTCCCATTATGTCCATCTGGAGGAAAACGGGGGCGATCGAGGGCGGCATCGAGACGACGCCTGCGAACTGATTGACACCCCCGATAATGCCGGCAATCGCGACGGCGAGAATACCGATGATGATAGCGCCCGGCACGCGACGCGCGTCCAGAGCGACCATCAGGATAAATCCGACGACAGCGAGCAGAACCGGCAGGCTCTTCAGGTCGCCGATGGTGACCAGCGTGGCCGGATTGGCCTGAATGATGCCGGCGCTTTTCAAGCCGATGATCGCGAGAAACAATCCGATGCCGGCGGCGATGGCAAATTTCAGGGATTGCGGAATACTGTTAATCACCCATTCGCGAATATTGGTCAGGCTTACGATAAGAAACAGGATGCCGGACAGGAAGACGGCGCCAAGCGCCACTTGCCAACTGTGCCCCATGCCCAGGACGACGCCATACGTGAAGTAGGCGTTCAACCCCATTCCAGGTGCCAGGGCGATAGGGTAGTTCGCGTATAGCCCCATAAAGGCAGACGCGAATGCCGCCGCCAGACAGGTGGCCACGAATACAGCGCCCTTATCCATTCCGGCGTCTGCCAAAATCGTGGGATTGACGAAAATGATGTAGGCCATCGTCATGAATGTCGTGACGCCAGCCATGAGTTCGGTGCGTACGTTCGTGCCGAGCTTATCCAGCTCGAAATAGCGTTCCAGCATAGTGTCCCCCGATGCCGACTCGATCACTGATCGCGAATTTAAACCTTTGCCAATACGCGAAACAGCTTCTAGCGGCGGCTTTTGCGCCTATATCATAAAGGTGAGCCCAGGCTTTCGCTGGCGACACTAACGCCGCGGGGCCTTCATTTCATGCGAGGCGGAGGCGCGCAGCATGATGCGTTATGGACGGTTGATCTTCGCAAGTTGGGCTTTGATCGGCGTCGTGCTCGGTACGCTTCCGGCGCTGGCCGGGTGCCGAGACCGAGCCGCTGCAGGTGTGTCTTGGGCCGACTGCGATAAATCGAACATCATGCTGGCGCGTGAGAACCTGACAGGTGCCGCGCTGACGAAAACGGACTTCAGCGGCACCAATCTGACGGGCGCCAATCTCGCTCAGGCCGATCTCACGAAGGCCAATCTGACTTATGCGACGTTAAAAGGCGCCGACCTGAGCGGCGCAACGCTGGCAAACGTCATCGGTGTGCGAACGCGCCTGGGTGGAGTGCGCCTCATCGGCGCCAACCTGAGCAAGGCGGAGTTTCTTCGCGCCAGTATGGAAGACGCAGATCTGACCAATGCGGATTTGTCGTCCGCCCAGCTGATCCGTGTCGATCTTCGCAATGCCAATATGACGCGTGCAAATCTTAACTATGCCAACTTGGCGCGAGCGGACTTGCGTGGCGCCAAAGTCAATGGCGCTGATTTCTCGACCGCATATATGTTGCGGACCCGCCTTGATGGGGTTGACCTCAGCGGTGTCAAAGGCTTGCGTCAGGAGCAGCTTGATCACGCATGCGGAGATGATGCCACGAAATTGCCCGGCGGATTGAAGGTGCCCGAGAATTGGCCGTGCGCAATGGAATAAGATAGGATTATATGCGCCAGTACTAATTTGTAGACGTGATTGCCGATAAGCCCTTTATTTATTCGACGTGATCCTTTAAATCGCAGGTTATGTATTGGCGTCTGGCTTTGATGCTCGCCATACCGCAATCCCATTGAACAAAACGGAAGGACGGCACGCGAATGGCCAGCGTAAATGTGGACAAGATGTCGCTTAAGGAGCTTCTGGACCTGGAGGCGAAGCTTGAAAAGGCTATCGCAGCCGCGCGCGATCGTGAACGCAGCGAAGTCAAGCAGAAGATCGAAGCGATTGTTCAGAACGCTGGTTTTTCGCTCAGTGAGCTGTTCAGCGGCGGTCGTTCAAACCCGACCAAGGGTAAGACTGTTGCGGCCAAATACATCAATCCCGACAATAAGTCTGAGACGTGGAGTGGCCGTGGCCGCAAGCCGCGCTGGTTGACGGCGAAGCTCGACAAAGGCGGCAAGCTGGAAGATTTCTCGGTCCGTTGAGGACGCGCGTGTCGGACGGGGTGCGCCCCGTCCGACTGCATTCGTGATCGTTGGGCAGTCCGGTCGTGCCCAAAGCCAGCGTCATCCTGCTCGCTCGGCATCATTCCGAAAACGGGTGGTAGATTGTTATCCCACTCCAAGTTTCGATGCCCTTTGCAAAAGTTGCCCATAGCCGAAACTTGAAATGAACTGCCGGATTTGTTCGCGTGATCTGTTGGTCAGTAAGCATCTGTCTGACGATTATTGCGCATTCGAATAAAACCAATTTCTTTTTCGCCGCTTCTTAGCTTCGAGAGCCTCGGCTGAGGCAGATCCTTCGCGGGAGGAGCTAGGATGGTCGCTAAAGACGTCAAATTCTCGCAAGACGCCCGCGAGAAGATGCTGCGCGGCATCGATATTCTGGCAAATGCGGTTAAAGTGACGCTGGGGCCGAAGGGCCGCAACGTCGTGCTCGAGAAACCCTTTGGCCCTCCCCGGGTGACGAAGGATGGCGTCACAGTCGCCAAGGATATCGAACTCGAAGACAAGTTCGAAAACATGGGCGCCCAGATGCTCCGCGAGGTGGCATCGCGAACCTCGGAAGTGGCAGGCGACGGAACGACGACCGCGACGGTTCTGGCTCAGGCCATCGTCCGCGAGGGCGCCAAGTCGATTGCTGCCGGAGCCAACCCGATGGACGTCAAGCGCGGCATCGATCTCGCCGTCGCCAAGGTGGTGGCTGATTTGGCCGCAAACGCCAAGAAGATCACGTCGGACCAAGAGATCGCTCAGGTGGCGACCATTTCCGCAAACGGCGATCGGGAAGTGGGCCAGATCATCTCCAAGGCGATGCAGAAGGTCGGAAGGGACGGGGTGATCACTGTTGAGGAAGCCAAGAGCCTCCATACGGAACTCGAGGTCGTTGAAGGCATGCAATTCGATCGCGGGTATATTTCGCCGTACTTCGTGACCAACCCCGACAAGATGATCGTCGAGTTTGAAGACCCCTATATTCTGATCAACGAGAACAAGCTATCGACGCTGCAGGCTATGCTGCCGGTGCTGGAAGCGGTCGTAAAATCCGGCAATCCGCTTTTGATCATCGCCGAGGATATCGAGGGGGAGGCGTTGGCCACGCTGGTCGTCAACAAGCTTCGTGGCGGTCTGAAGATTGCGGCGGTCAAGGCGCCAGGGTTTGGAGACCGGCGCAAGGCCATGCTGGAGGATATCGCCGTGCTGACTGGCGGCACGGTCATCTCGGAGGACGTCGGCATCAAGCTCGAACATGCCGGACTGACAATGCTCGGCCGCGCGAAACGCGTCGCGATCGACAAGGATAGCACCACGATCGTCGGCGGCAGCGGCACGCCATCCGACATTGCCGCTCGCGTCGCCCAGATCAAGACGCAGATCGACGACACGACATCCGACTACGATCGCGAGAAGCTTCAGGAGCGGCTGGCCAAGCTGTCGGGCGGCGTCGCCGTCATCAAAGTCGGTGGCGTAACGGAAATCGAGGTCAAGGAACGTAAGGACCGGGTCGACGATGCGTTGCACGCGACGCGCGCTGCGGTCGAGGAGGGGATCGTACCCGGTGGCGGCGTGGCGCTGGTGCGCGCGACACGTTGCTTGGACGGTCTCGGGACTCACAATGACGATCAGAAGGTCGGTATCGGTATCGTCAGGAAGGCGCTGTCTGCTCCTGCACGGATGATCGTCGCAAACGCCGGCCAGGATGGCTCGGTTGTGATCGGCAAAATCATGGACAACGCCGAATATTCATTCGGCTATAACGCCCAGAATGGTCAGTATTGCGATCTCGTCGCGACGGGCGTTATCGATCCAGCGAAAGTCGTGAGGCATGCCCTGCAGGACGCAGCGTCGATTGCCAGCCTGCTGATCACCACCGAGGCCATGATTGCCGCGCACCCCAGGAACGAGGAACCGATGCCCGCGATGCCGGGCGGCGGGATGGGTGGCATGGGCGGTATGGGTTTCTGAAACAGCAGGCGGATTGTCAGGCGGGGGCGATTTTCGCCAGCAGATCTTCACGCGTGATTGAAAAGCCGGACTCGATCCAGAGTTCTTCGAGCGCGCGCAGGATCGTGCCAACTCTCGGCCCCGCCGGCACACCTGCGGCGAGGACGTCGGCTCCGGTCAAGGGAAACTGAGGTGCTTGCCAGCGGTCAGGCAGCGTAGCCAGTGCTGTGCCGGAAGCGTCTTGGATATCGAGGCTGGAGCCTGCCCAACCGAGCGCCACGAGATCGCGATACTTTTCCGGACCGAGCCGGTAGAGCCATGTTTTAGCGGCCCGCTCGTCAATGCCAGGGCGGAGGTCCAGCGGCGCACTGGCGGCCAGCGTCAGCACTGAAAATTCTGCCGTCGATAGGCGCAGGCGGTCGCGTAGTCGTTCCGCATCTTCCGGGATTTCAATGCTGAGCGCGGCAAGGCGCAAGGTTGCGTTGGGCGGCCACCCGAGCGCAGCCTCGATCTCTGCCAGCCGACGCAAGCGTTCCACGCGTGGTGCAACAGGCAGCACGGCGGTGAGGATGCCGTAGTCCCGCATAACGCCGACGATTTCGGGGCCGCGAGAAGCAGCGAGCAGGCGGGTCAACTCCTGATGGATGCGCTCGCTCGACAATTGAGCGAGGCCGTTGCGCTGGCGGA
>JAEZBU010000199.1 GCA_023426855.1 Pseudomonadota bacterium
ATCGAATCCAGCAGGATGACCACGTCGCGCTTGTGCTCGACCAGGCGCTTGGCCTTCTCGATGACCATCTCCGACACCTGCACGTGACGGGTAGGCGGCTCGTCGAAGGTGGAGGAGATCACCTCGCCCTTCACCGAGCGCTGCATGTCGGTCACTTCTTCCGGCCGCTCGTCGATGAGCAGCACGATCAGGTAGACCTCGGGATGGTTGGCGGTGATCGAGTGGGCGATGTTCTGCAGGATCATCGTCTTGCCGGTGCGCGGCGGGGCGACGATCAGGGCGCGCTGGCCTTTGCCCATAGGGGCGACGATATCGATGACGCGTGGCGTCAGATCCTTGATGGTCGGATCCTCGATTTCCATTTTCAGCCAGCTCGTCGGATAGAGCGGCGTCAGGTTATCGAAGTGGACCTTGTGACGGGCGGCGTCCGGATCCTCGAAATTGATCTTGTTGACCTTCAGCAGGGCGAAGTAGCGTTCGCCTTCCTTCGGGCTGCGGATCTGGCCTTCCACGGTGTCGCCGGTGCGCAGCGCGAAGCGGCGGATCTGCGAAGGCGAGACGTAGATGTCATCGGGGCCGGGCAGGTAGTTAGCGTCGGGTGAGCGCAGGAAGCCGAAGCCATCCTGCAGCACTTCGACAACGCCGTTGCCGGTGATTTCGATGTCCTTGGCGGCGAGCTGCTTGAGGACGGCAAACATCAACTCCTGCTTGCGCAGCGTGCTGGCGTTTTCAACGCCATGCTCTTCCGCAAAGCTCAGCAGCTCGGTCGGTGATTTGATTTTCAGGTCTTGTAGCTTCATCTCAGTCATCAACATAACTCCGGGCTGCGGCTGAGAGGGCGGGCGAGAGGCAGGCGCCGAGCCAGATGGGAATAATGGGAGTTGTGGCGCGGGATGGCGCCTGTGCGCGGTCGACCAGGAATTTTGGGAAATCCAGGCGGCTGACCGACAAGCCTCTCAGCTGCCGGCGACCGTTCTTAGACTCGACGTATAGCAAATCCTTGCTCTGAAATAAAGGACTAACCGCGCGGAGACGCGCTCAAAAAGGCTTTACGACAACGAGAATGACGATGCCGATCATGAGCAGCGCGGGTGCTTCGTTGACGACCCGGTAGAAGCGTTGCTCGCGCAACCGCTCGTCCGCCGCGAACTGCTTCACCCATCGCGCCAGCACGTGGTGGAACCAGGTCAGCACGGCCACCAGCGCGAACTTCGCCATCAGCCAGCCGTCGTGATACATGCCGAACTGCCAGGCGAGGTACGGACCGGTAATCCATACAACAATCATCGCCGGGTTCATGATCACCTTGAGCAGCCGGCGCTCCATGATCTTGAACGTCTCGGATTGTTCGGAACCGACCAACGCCGACACGTGATACACGAAGAGGCGGGGCAGATAGAGCAGACCCGCCATCCACGAGATCACGGCGATGATGTGCAGGGCCTTGATCCACAAATCCACGCTGTCACCCCTCGGCCCGCACGCGGTCGACCAGCCGTGCCACATGCTCCGGCGGCGTTTGCGGCACGATGCCGTGACCGAGGTTGAACACGAACGGCCGCCCTCTGAGCGTCTCCAGGATCTCCGAGATACGACGATCCAGCTCGGCCCCGCCAGCGACCAGCAGCAGCGGATCGAGATTGCCCTGAACGACCACGTCCTCGCCCTCGGCCAGTTGCGCCATGGTTGTCAGCGAAAGACTAGTGTCGCAGCCGACAGCATCAACCCCCGTGGCGCGCACATAGCGGGCCATCTTGTCGCCGGCCGCGCGCGGAAACCCGATGATGGGAATGTCCGGATGGCGCGCTTTCAGGGCATCGACCATCCGCCGCGTCGGCGCGATCACCCAGCGATCGAAGGCGGTGTCCGGAAGACTGCCGGCCCAGCTATCGAAGATCTGCAGCACGTTGACGCCGGCCGCGACCTGCCCGGAGAGATAATCGATCGAAACCGTCGTGATTAGGTCGATGAGCTGCTGGAAGCCCTCCGGATCGCGATAGGCCCACAACCGCGTATCGGCTTGGTCAGGTGTGCCACGGCCAGCAACCATGTAGGTCGCCACCGTCCACGGCGCACCGCAGAACCCGATCAGCGCCGTCTCCTGCGGCAGTGCGCTGCGGATCATGCTCACGGCTTCAAACACCGGCTGCAAGCCCGAGGAGACCTTGTTGGCGTCCAGCCGCGACAGGTCAGCCGTCGACGTCACCGGCTCCAGCCGCGGGCCTTCGCCTTCAACGAACGCGACGTGCTGGCCAAGGGCATGCGGGATGACCAGGATATCCGAAAACAGAATCGCCGCGTCGAAGCCGTAGCGGCGGATCGGCTGCAGTGTGACCTCGGTCGCGAGTTTTGGCGAATAGCACAGGTCGAGGAAGCCACCGGCTTGCGCGCGCACCTGGCGATACTCGGGCAGATAGCGGCCAGCCTGGCGCATCAGCCAGATCGGCGGCGGCCCTGCTTGGCGTCGCACGAAAGGAGCCAGGAACCGGTAGCGGTTGGCTTGCGAGACGAGGCTGGGTGAGAAGGCGGGCATCTTTGCCTTTATATAAAAGAGTCTAGGACTCTTATTGTTGTTATGACTCTTAGGGCCGTGGATCGCGGTAATTCGCGTCAGCCACAAGGTCATGCACAGGTTGCCCAGTGCGGGACAACTCGGCGGCGACATCTGGTAGCCGTCTCGCCACCGCGCTACTAGGCTCAATAAGCGTAAGCCGAGTCAACACGTTCCCGCTTTGCGATCGGACAACAGTGTCGCGCGTTGATGTTGATAAGGTCGTGATGATCTGAGCAAATGCCAGCTATCCACGTGCGGGGACGAAAACCCGCTCAAGGATGTGCCAACGGGGCTGGCGGTGGACAGATCCGTGGATGACTGGCGGGTTGTTCAGGACGGCTGATACATCGCGAAGTGTCCGTGTGCATAAACGGAGATGCTGTCCACAGATGGCTAACGGTTTACCGAGCTTCTTCCATATGCATCTCGTGTCGGATTCGACCGGCGAGACGCTGACCACGATCGCGAAGGCGGCATCGGTTCAGTACGGTCAGGTGCGCCCGATCGAGCATGTCCATCCGCTGGTGCGCAGCGCGCGGCAGATGGATCGCGTGATCCAGGAAATCACGTCGGCGCCGGGCATCGTGCTCTATACAATCGTCAATCGCGAGCTGACGGAGCGGCTGGAGAAGTGCTGCCGCGATCTGTCGATCCCTTGCCTGTATGTGCTCGAGCCGATCATGAAGGTGTTCGAGAGCTATCTCGGCGCACCACAGACACCGATTGTCGCTGGCCAGCACGTACTCGATGCCGACTATTTCCGCCGCATCGATGCGCTCAACTTCTCGATGGCGCACGACGACGGCCAGTTGCCCAACGATCTCAATCAGGCTGACATTATAATATTGGGCATCTCGCGCACCTCGAAGACGCCGACCAGCATCTATCTGGCGCAGCGCGGCTACAAAACCTCCAACGTGCCGATCGTGCCGGAGATCGCCCTGCCGCCGGCTTTGTCTGAACCTCACAGCGCTTTCGTCGTTTGTCTGGTGGCAAGTCCCGAGCGCATTGCCGAGATCCGGCGCAACCGCGTGCGGCTGATGAGCGATCGGAATCTGGATGACTATGTCGATCGCGAGCAGATCGCGCAGGAAGTTACGCACTCCCGTCGCCTGTGCGCGCGTCATGGCTGGCCGGTGATCGACGTAACGCGACGCTCGGTGGAAGAGACGGCAGCGACCATCGTGAAACTGTTTCACGGCCGCGACGCCAAGAACCAGGATGGAGACGAGGCAGATGGCTGACGGTCCGACGCTCTCGCTGTTTCTGGCTTCGACCAGCAAAACCCGTCGCGAACTGCTGACGGCGGCGGGCATCGAGTATCAATCCGTGGCGCCGCAGGTGGATGAAGACGTCATCCGGCAAACCCTGACCGCGGACGAGACCGATGTCGAGCCCGGCGATATCGCCGAAGTTCTGGCGCGCGCCAAGGCAGAAGATGTCAGCGCCCGCTTTCCCGGAACGCTGGTGATCGGCGCCGATCAGGTGCTGGCCTGCGAAGGTGAGATCTTCACCAAGGCCGACACCATGGATGAAGCACGCGATGTGTTGCTCAAGCTGCGCGGCCGCACGCATCAGCTTCATTCCGCGGTCGCGCTGGCCCAAGATGGTGAGACGGTGTGGGCCATGGTCGATACCGCACACCTGACGATGCGCGATTTTTCAATGAAGGCGCTCGGCAGCTACATGGCGCGTGCGGGTGACGAGGTGCTGGATTCGGTCGGCTGCTACAAGCTGGAAGGACCAGCGATCCAGTTGTTCGAACGTATCGAGGGTGATTACTTCACGATCCTTGGCCTGCCGATGTTGCCGCTGATCGCGGAACTGTGCAGTCGCGGGCAGGTGATTGCGTGACGGGCGCGTATTGGGGGGCTGAACCATGCTTGTGATCGGTTTGACCGGCTCGATCGGCATGGGAAAATCTGCGATCGCTGCGCGTTTGCGCGCGCGGGACATTCCGGTCTGCGATGCCGACGCTGTGGTGCATCAGCTCTATGAAGGCGCGGCGGTTGCGCCGATCGAGGCGGCGTTTCCCGGCACGACCGGGAACGGCAAGGTCGATCGCGTGAAACTCGCGCAAGCGGTTCTCGGCGACAAGCGTGGCCTGCAGCATCTCGAAGCCATCGTGCATCCGCTGGTGCATGCTGATGAGCGCGCGTTCCTCGTCAAAGCGTTCGACAGCGGCGCACCGATGGCCGTGCTGGAAATTCCTCTGTTGTTCGAAACCGGCGGCGACAAGCGAGTCGATGTCACGATCGTGGTCAGCGCGCCGGCGGATGTTCAGAAGGCGCGCGTCCTGCAGCGACCGGGCATGACGGCGGGAAAGCTCGACTCCATCCTCGCGCGCCAGATGCCGGACGCCGAAAAGCGCCGCCGCGCCGATTTCATTGTGGATACGTCAGGTACGCTGGAATCCAGTCACACCCAGGTCGATGCTATTGTCGATGCGCTTCGCGGCCGTGGTGGCGAAGCGTTCGAGCGCGATTGGCGATAGGCGGATCATCGGGCCGGGGGGCCAGCACACATGTTGCGGGAAATCGTTCTCGACACCGAGACGACGGGGCTCGATGCACGTAAGGGCGACCGGCTGATCGAGGTCGGCTGCGTCGAATTGATCAACCGTATTCCCTCGGGTGTCGAGTTTCACGAGTTCTTCAACCCGGAAGGGCGTGACGTCCACCCGGATGCCGAGGCGGTTCACGGCATCTCGAATGCCGATCTGGTCGATAAACCGCCGTTCTCCGCGCTGGCTGGCAAGTTCATGGATTTCATCGGCGATGATGCGCTGGTGATCCATAACGCGACCTTCGATATCGGCTTCCTCAATATGGAGCTGGAGCGGCTGCGCCGCCCTACGATCCAGATGGACCGGGTGGTCGATACGCTGGCACTGGCCCGCCGCAAGCATCCGGCCGGCCCAAACAGCCTCGATGCGCTGTGTAAACGTTATGGCATCGACAACTCGAAGCGCATCAAGCACGGCGCCTTGATGGACTCCTTCCTGCTGGCCGAAGTCTATATCGAGCTACTGGGTGAGCGGCAGGCGACGCTGGTGCTGGCCAAGGATGCGGAGGCCGCCGCGTCGACCGGAATGGTCGCACGTCGCAAAGGTGCGGCACGGCAGCGCCCGGTCCCGCTCCCGTCCCGCGTGACCGTCGAAATCGAGGTTCAGCACCGGCAATTCGTCGAAACTTTGGGCCAGGAAGCCGTTTGGCCGCGCTATTTCGAGCCCGCCACGTCCTGAATTTACGGGGGTTGGCCGCAGCAAGGCGGGGCGCATGCAACGAACGTGCGCGAGCTGTGCTGTGGATACTTGACGATTTCCGGCAGTTGTCAGTATAGAGTAGCCCTCAAATCCCGCCCCGCAAGGTCGACGGGTCGTCTCCGATTCAGGACGAGCAGAAGATTTGCGCCCCGATTGAGGGAGCGCCATGAAAGGATGTTGTGTCATGACCAGACGCTGTGAGCTCAGCGGAAAGCTCCCGATGTCGGGTCAGCTGCGCAGCCATGCCGAGAACAAGACGAAGCGCACCTTCCGTCCGAACCTGTGCACCGTGACGCTGATCAGCGACGCGCTGGGCCGTTCGGTACGCCTCAAGGTCAGCGCCCACGCTCTGAAGTCGGTTGAGCATCGCGGCGGCCTCGATGCGTACCTGATGAAGTCGCGCGATGAAGAGCTTTCTGATCGGTGCCTGCGCCTGAAGCGCGACATCCAGAAGAAGAAGGCTGAAGCTCAGAACGCCGCGGCGGCCTGAGCCTGCTTTAGCTTTTCATGTCTGTATGAGATCGAGGTCCATTCGGATCTCGGTCAACGTGCGGCCCCAGAGCGCCTGGGGCTGCCGTTCCGTCTCCTGGAATCCTGCGTTCCGGTAGAGATGCAGCGCGGCCTCAAGGCCGTCGAACGTCCACAGATAGACGTGGTGCAAACCCTCCGCGCGCGCATAGTCCAGCGCGTGCGCGATGAGCCGTTTGCCAAGTCCGTGGCCGCGGCCTTCAGGTGTGATCAGGAACCAGCGCAGTTGGCCGACCCCTGGCTCGGTTTTCACGAGCGCGATTGACCCGACGATCCGGCTATCCACTTCCGCGAGCCATAGTCGTCCGGTGTCCGGGCCGGCGAGAACAAACTCGGCCAATGGTCGCGCAACATAAGGTTCGAACGTCGTATCCAGCCCCCACTCTTGCGCGTAGTGCACGCCATGGAGATAGGTGACGTAGCCAAGATCGCCGGGACGAAACCCTTCGCGGATCGTGACTGGCCCTGCGCTGGACTTTGAGGTCATTGAGCCCGGTCGACGTTGGCCGTGCTGCTGCCCAAAAGTGTAAACTGCAGCAGTAAGGTGCGTTGCAGGAACGCATTGAAATTGTCGTCGGACACAACGGTGATCACGGTCTCGCCGTTGGGATCGCGATGCGTTGAGATGCCTTCCATGTTGTCGATTTCGTAGCCCATGTTGGCCTCGAACAAGGTCTCGCCTTCGAGCGTGACACCCGGTGTCATCTCGCCGGCATTCAGCAAGCGGATGCGCATTTTCACGCCCTCGGTCCAGCGAAAGCGGCGTTCCAGCACGAGTAGCCCGCCGTCGTGCAGCGGCGCGGTGTCAGTTATGTCGAAACCGCCGGGATCGGTGATGTGCAGCGCCCGCGGCGTACCGTTGATCCAGATCCAGCCGGTGTGATTGCCGTCTTTATTGGTCAGCCGTTCGGAGAACGCGATAACGGAACCTTTGTGTCGGCCGCCTTGCAGAATACTCACCGACTCGAAGGATGTGTTGCGGCCCATGCGTCGGGTTTCGGGCGGCAGCTTCAGATATTCGGTCGGCGCGCCAATGCCCCGGCTGGTCACGCCAAAACGCCCGATACGGTGGTTGCCTTCGAAGGAAATCAGCACCGTGCCTTTTTCGATGCTGCCGCTGGCCAGCGCCATGCCCTCGGCGTCGCGATCGCGCAATCGCCGAACTGGTTTGCCGTTACGCGCCAGGATCGGGCCGATACTGGCGTTTTCTATGCCGCTGGGTTTCCGTCCGTCATAGGTGATGGTGCCCTTCAGCCAAGTCCCGGCGTCGGAAATCGCGAGAAACCCGCGACCGTCCTTGTCGAGCACCAGACCAGACAAGCCACCGAAATGCTCTGATGACGAGGTGAGGATCAGACCGCCGCGCCATTCCAGCCGCCCGAATTTAGTTCTGCTCGTGGGTGGGCGATTAAAGCCTGACAGCGCTTTGGCCGTGATCTGGATCTTCTCGATGTCGCTGAGGGTGGGCTTCTGCGCCGCGACAGTTCCGACGCCAGCCACAAGAGCAAAACCGGCAGTCAATGCGAGCCAAAGTGCAGTGCTGCGCCGGGTCAAACGTGCCTGCACCTGAAATCTCCCTCAAATCGATTTAGTGCATGCGACCCCGGGCTGGATGCCGTGCAGGTGCGCGCGGTGCCGCCTCGCCGATCTCTTCGAAAAGCTCGACGAGTTTATCGGTCATTGCACCAGCCAATTCTGACGGATCAGTGATGGTGACGGCGCGCTGATAATAACGTGTCACGTCGTGGCCGATGCCGATGGCGATCAGTTCCACCGATGAGCGGTTTTCGATCTCGTCGATCACCTGCCGCAGATGCTGTTCGAGATAGGAACCGGAGTTTACCGACAACGTCGAATCATCGACTGGCGCACCGTCGGAAATCATCATCAGGATGCGGCGCTGTTCCGGCCGGCCGAGCAGGCGGGTGTGCGCCCAGGCGAGTGCTTCGCCGTCGATGTTTTCCTTCAGCAGCCCCTCGCGCATCATCAGTGCGAGATTGCGCTTTGAGCGGCGCCAGGGCGCGTCGGCGGATTTGTAGACGATGTGCCGTAGATCGTTGAGACGGCCCGGACCGGAAGGCTTGCCGGCCGCAAGCCACTGCTCGCGCGCCTGGCCGCCCTTCCACGCACGCGTTGTGAAGCCAAGGATTTCCACCTTCACGCCGCAACGCTCCAGCGTGCGCGCCAGAATGTCCGCGCAGCAGGCCGCGACCATGATCGGGCGGCCGCGCATGCTGCCGGAGTTGTCGAGCAATAGCGTGACGACGGTGTCGCGGAATGTCGTATCGCGCTCACGCTTGAACGACAGCGGATGCGTCGGATCCATGATGATGCGCGGCAAGCGCGAGGGATCGAGCGTGCCTTCTTCAAGGTCGAAATCCCAACCACGGTTCTGCTGCGCCAGCAGGCGGCGTTGTAAGCGGTTGGCCAGCCGCGATACCGCGCCGGACAGCGCGCGCAATTCCTTGTCGAGGAAGGTTCTCAGACGTTCGAGTTCATCAGGCGTCGAGAGGTCTTCCGCGCCGATCTCTTCGTCGAATGCGCGGCTGAAGACGTGATAGCCGAACGCATCCGGGTTATCGAGGACGGAGGAATTCGGCCGCCAGGGTTCGCGTGTTTCCGCGGTTTCCTCGCCGTCCGATTCGGCATCGAACTGCTCGGAATCGGCGGTTTCATCGGAGTCCTGCGCTTCGCCTTCCTGGCCCTCGGCCATCTGCTCTTGCGATTGCTGCTCCTGGCCCTCTTCGCCCTGGTCGCTGCCTTCGGTCTGCTGGTCGCCGCCGTCGGTGTTTTCGTCGTTGTCGGTGTCGCTGTCTTCCTGGTCGCCTTCGCCGAGTTCTTCTGACAGATCGAGCTGGCGCAGCATGTCGCGCATCAGCCGGCCGAAGCCTTCCTGATCCTCGTAAAGATCCTCCATGCGGTCGAGCGTCTTGCCGGCGCGATCCTCGATCCATCCGCGCCAGACATCGACGAGGCCCTTGGCGGTCGCCGGCGGCGGCGATCCGGTCAGGCGTTCGCGCACCATCAGGGCCAGAGCATCTTCGAGCGGCGCCTCGGAGCGTTCCTTGACGTCGGCGAAGCGGCCATGAGCGTACAGATCTTCGGTCTTGGCCGTGAGATTATTGGCCATGCCGGGCATGCGGTTGGAACCGAGCGCTTCCACGCGCGCGCGTTCGGCCGCCTCGAACACCGTGCGGGCCGGACCGGCATCGGGCGCTAGGCGGCGATGCAACTTGTTGTCATGAACAGCTGCGGTCAGCGCCAGACTATCAGCCCAGCCACGGATCACCGCGATCTCGCGCGCCGACGGTACGCGGGACGGCTCGGGCAGAACGACGCTTTTGCCATCCAGCTCCGGCTTGCCGGCCGAGTAGTGCACCTGGACTTCTTCGTCGCCGGCGATGGCGCGCACGGTCAAGCCGAGCACGCGCTTGAACGGCTCTGCCGGCGAGTCTTTGCGCTTCGGTCCTGTGGCCATGGATTGCTCGGCCTTGATGCTGGCGGCTCAGCTCAGAGCGACGTTGGCGGCGCTTTCGGGCAGTTCCTCGCCGAAGCAGCGCTGATAGAACTCGGCCACCAGAGGGCGCTCGAGCTCGTCGCACTTGTTGAGGAAGGTCATCCGGAAAGCGAAGCCGATGTCGTTGAAGATCTCGGCGTTTTCGGCCCACGTGATAACGGTACGCGGGCTCATCACCGTCGACAGATCGCCGTTGATGAACGCGTTGCGGGTCAGGTCGGCGACGCGCACCATGTTCGAGATCTGCTTGCGCTTGGCCTCGCTCTTGCCGAACGACTTGACCTTCGACAGCACGATCCGCGCTTCGTCGTCATGCGGCAGATAATTGAGCGTGCAGACGATCGACCAGCGGTCCATCTGGCCCTGGTTGATCTGCTGCGTGCCGTGATACAGGCCGGAGGTGTCGCCGAGACCGATCGTGTTGGTGGTCGAGAACAGGCGGAACGCCGGATGCGGACGGATCACCTTGGACTGGTCCAGCAGCGTCAGCTTGCCGGACACTTCCAGCACGCGCTGAATAACGAACATCACGTCCGGCCGGCCGGCGTCGTACTCGTCGAACACCAGCGCGGTGTTGGACTGCAGCGCCCACGGCAGGATGCCTTCGCGGAACTCGGTGACCTGCTTGCCGTCCTTCAGCACGATGGCGTCGCGGCCGATCAAGTCGATACGGCTGACGTGGCTGTCGAGGTTGACGCGCACGCACGGCCAGTTCAGGCGCGCGGCGACCTGCTCGACGTGGGTCGATTTGCCGGTGCCGTGATAGCCCTGGATCATCACGCGGCGGTTGTGCTTGAAGCCGGCGAGGATGGCGAGCGTGACCTCGCGATTGAACAGGTAGTCGGGATCGGTATCCGGAACATGCTCACTGATTTCGGCGTAAGCCGGTACTTCGAGGTCGGTGTCGATACCGAACACCTGGCGCACCGATATCTTCATGTCCGGGAGGCCGGTCACGCCGGCTTGGGTCTGCGCACGCATGCTTGCTGGTTTCCGGATAAGATGTGAGAGCCAATTTGCTAGGGCATTTTCAGGTCGGGTTTGGCGTCCAGGTCAATGTTAACCGGGGCAACCGCAGACCTCGTGTCAGGCGAGCCCTGCCTGTTTTAGATAGTTATAGGCTTGAATGATCTCGCGCAACCGGTCTTCCGAGCTGCGCTGACCACCGTTTGCGTCAGGATGGTGACGTTTCACCTGTTCCTTGAACCGGGCTTTGATGTCGTCCTTGGTCGCCGCCTCGGTCAGCCCCAAAGTTTCAAGGGCCTTGCGCTCCAGCGGCTTCAAGCCACGCTGGTAGGTGCGGCTGGCGCGTTGCTCGCCTGCCTGCTTGGTTCGCCATGCGGCAAACGCTGCGCTGTTGGCGGCCTTGGCGCGGGCAAAAGCACTGACATCGGCTGCCGACATGCCTTGATGGGTGCCGTGCGACCAGGCGTTGGCGCCGGCTTTCCAGGTCGGCCGGTGGCCATAGATGATGCCGTTCTGGAATTCGGAGACCTGCTCCGCGCTCATGCCGTCGAAGTAGTTATAGGCGCTGTTGTACTGACGGACGTGCTCGACGCAGAAAGAGAAATACTCGCCATCCTTGCCGCGACCCTTTGGCGCGCGGTAACGTCCGGAGTTCGTACAGCCTTTCCATTGGCAGCACGGCACGCTGGCCGCCACCTCCTCCGCCTTGTCGGCAGACGACCGGCGGTTGATGCGAATCATGTCGAAGTATTTCGAGTCGAGCTTCATGGCGCCGTGAGTATGATCGTCCCGACCGGCTCGCACAAGCACGTCCAACCGAGAGGAGAGGACGCGTTGCGCTGCAGCCATAGGAAACACCCTGTTTCGAGGCAGACTATTCGGTTACGAGGCCCAGACGATGTCGATGGAACGCGCAATTCGTGAAAAACTGATGCTGGCTTTACGGCCGATCCGCCTCGACGTCATCAACGAAAGCGAGCTGCATGCCGGCCATAGAAATTCGCCGGGCACGGGCGAAAGCCACTTTCGCGTTCTCGTCGTTTCGGAGCTGCTGGCGGGCAAAACGCGGCTTCAACGCCATCGGCTGATCAACGATGCCCTGGCCGCAGAGCTGAAAGGTGGGGTGCACGCGCTGGCAATCAAGGCCTATGCACCTGGCGAGGACGTTCTACCCTGAGGGATCAGTGGCGGGTCTGCTCCGGCGATAGCTCGGCCAGGGTTTTGAGCTGCTTGATTCGCAGCGCTGTGATGCGGTTGCGTGCTTTGCGCAGGATTTCGAACCGGTAGCCGTAGAACGTAAACACCTGGCCCGGTTCCGGGATGGTTTGCGCTTCGTGGATGACCAAGCCCGCGATCGTGGTGGCTTCCTCGTCGGGCAGGTGCCAGTTGAGCTGGCGATTGAGATCGCGGATCGAGAGGTTGCCGTCGACATTGACGGTGCCGTCCGTCTGCGGCCTGATGCTGGTCTCAGGAGCGTCGTGCTCGTCGGAAATCTGCCCGACGATTTCTTCCAGAATGTCTTCAAGGGCGATCAGGCCCTGCACTTCGCCATATTCGTCGACGACCAGCGCGACGTGGGCCTTGCGCTTGAGAAACTGATTGAGCTGATCCTTGACGCCGGTGGTGTCCGGTACGAACCAAGGCTCCTTGCACAGCGCCTTGATGTCGAGCTTCGAGGGATCCCAGTTCTCGCGCTCCAGCCCGGTCAGAAGATCCTTGGTATGCAGAACACCGACGATATTCTCTGGTTCATCCTTCCACACCGGAAGCCGCGTGTACTGACCCCGTAGGACATCTTCGACGATCTTCTGCGGTGGATCGTCAGCGTCGAGCGTCTCCATCTTGGTGCGATGGATCATGATATCGAGCACTTTGAGTTCCAACAGGTCGAGGACGCCGCCGAGCATTTCCGCTTCTCCGCGGGCGACGGTGCCTTCCTTTTGCTGCTGCTCAATCGTCTCGCGCAAATCCTCGTGCGGCGCGAGGATGTTGGCTGCGTCATCGCGGCTGCCGGGTGTCAGCTTCAGGATCGCCGACACGATGACTTGAACGAACCACGTCAGTGGCCGCAGCACAGTGATCGATGCGCGCAGCAGGGGCGCGACGATCATCGACACGCGATCGGAGTAGGCGACGGCGAAGGTTTTCGGCAGTGCTTCGGAAAAGATCACGATGACCAGTGTCAGAAGCATGGTCGCGTAGACGATGCCGATGGCGCCGAACAGCTCGACCATCAGGCCCGTGGTCAGTGCTGCGGCGAGGATCTTGGCAAGCGTGCTTCCGATCAGCGCGGTGCCGACGATGCGTTCCGGTGTTTCCAGCAAATGGCTGACGCCGCGCGCCTTGCGGTTGCCTTCCTCGTCCAGCGCATGCATGCGCGAGCGGGAGGTCGCCTTCAGCGCCGTTTCGGACGCCGCGAAGAACGCCGCCAGGAGGATCAGAAGTATGACGAGAGCGGCAATAACCAGGAGGACCATGGTGGTGTGTCGTGATCCGGTTGTTCCGGCGCGGCGAGCGCCGATTGGTCGACGGGATCATTACGCTATCACGGACTGATTACGCGTCGGTAATCGCTATGCTTGACGCAGCGCCCGGCCGAGGAACTCCAACAGTGTATCGGGTGCCACGTCACGGGTGGCGAACGACGACCCAATCTGCTTTGCCAGAATTAGCGTCAGCTTGCCGGACTGCACTTTCTTGTCCTGGCGCATCAGCCGTAGCATCTCATCCGCCGACGGCAGCGTGCCGGAAATATCCGCGATGCGCGTCGGCAGGCCGACCGTTTTCAGATGCGCGGCGACGCGTGCTGCAGTTTGCGGCGCGCACAGGTCGAGATCTTCCGACAGTCTGAACGCCAGGCATGTGCCGATCGATACGGCCTCGCCATGCAGCAAACGGTCGGAGTATCCGCACCAGGCTTCGAGCGCGTGACCGAAGGTGTGGCCGAGGTTGAGCAGCGCGCGGTCACCGGTCTCCGTCTCGTCTCGCGCTACGATTTCGGCCTTCATTTCGACCGAACGCGAGATGGCATACATCAGCGCAGACTGATCGTGCCGGAACAGTTTTTCCCAGTTGTTTTCCAGCCAAGTGAAGAACGTCGTATCTCCGAGCAGACCATATTTGGCGATCTCGGCGTAGCCGGCGCGCATCTGGCGCGGCGGTAGGGTGGCCAGTACGGCCGTGTCGGCCAGCACAAGGCTCGGCTGATGAAATGCGCCGACGAGGTTCTTGCCTTGTGGCGTGTTGATACCGGTTTTGCCACCGACGGATGAATCGACCTGAGCCAGCAGGCTGGTCGGAATCTGAACGTAGCGCATGCCACGGCGCACGATCGCGGCGGCAAATCCCGACAGATCACCGATGACGCCGCCGCCGAGCGCGATCACCGCATCGCGGCGTTCAAGGCCGAGCTCCAGCAGCCGCTGGCACAGCTGGTCGAGCTGGCCGAAACTCTTGGTGCTTTCGCCGGCTGGCAGAATGATCGATCCGGCGTGGCGGCTGCTTGCGGCAAGGCTCGCTTCGAGCGGACCCAGATGTTGCCTGGCGACGTTCTCGTCGGTGACGATCCCGCAGCGCGCATCGCCAAGTGTGGCTGCAATCAATTCAGCCGCTTTGCCAAGCAGGCCCGGGCCGATCTGCACATCATAACTGCGCGTGCCGAGTTCGACCGGAACGATACGCGCCTCAGTGCTGCCGATCTGTGAGTCCATAGTGGCGCTGCTCATACGGGGGC
>JAEZBU010000312.1 GCA_023426855.1 Pseudomonadota bacterium
CGGTGGGTCACGGAGTTGGTCACCGAGAACGACTGGGCCAGAGCGCTTTCCGGTCTGCGGGCGCCCCTCGGTGTGCATGCTATTCTTGGGAACCACGACTGGTGGGATGATCACGCCGCTCAGCGGAGGGGCGGTGGTCCGGTGATCGGACGTCAGGCGCTGGAGCGGGTGGGAATTCCCGTGTACGAGAACGACGTCGTCAAACTGACCAAGGGCGATAACGCGCTGTGGCTTGCGGGGCTTGGCGATCAACTCGCGCTGAGGTCAGGGCGCGGCCGGCACGGCTGGCGGGGTGTCGACGATCTCGCGGGAACGCTGGCCAAGATCGACGATGCTGCGCCCGTCATTCTGCTGGCGCATGAGCCGGACATCTTTCCTCAAGTGCCGGAGCGCGTCGCGCTCACGTTGTCCGGGCACACGCACGGCGGCCAGGTGCGGCTGTTTGGATACTCACCCGTCGTGCCTTCGCGGTTCGGTAACCGCTATGCCTACGGGCACGTGACCGAAGGCGCGCGACACCTGATCGTCTCGGGCGGCCTCGGCTGCTCGATCGCGCCGGTTCGTTTCGGCGTGCCGCCCGAAATCGTGCTCGTGGAGATCGGCGCACCGACTGCCTGACGCAGGTCGGACGGCGCGCCCTTTGTCACGGCCGCGCGTCGATCACGAACAGTTCGCTGGGCGGAATGGTCAGGTCGATGGCCATGCGCACGGCAACCGCGATGACCAGCATCGCCAGCAGGATGCGCAGTTGTTCCGCGTTCAGCCGCTGCGCGATGCGCGTGCCGTACTGTGCGCCGACCACGCCGCCGATCATCAATGGCAGGGCCAGCATCAGGTCGACGCTGTAGTTGCCGACCGACTGCAGGATGGTGGCGTATGCGGTCAGGAAGATGACCTGGAAAATCGACGTGCCAATGGCGATGCGTGTGGGCACACGCAGCAGATAGATCATGGCCGGCACCACGAGGAAGCCGCCGCCGACGCCCATGATGGCGGTCATCCAGCCAACGACGACGCCGATCAAAACCGGCGGGATCGTGCTGATGTAGAGCTTGGATGTGGTGAAGCGCCGCTTGAGCGGCAGGCCCTGGATCCAGGTGTGCTGCCCACCGCGCCGCCTTGATGCGTTCGGGAGGCTGGCATGCTTGCGCAGGGTCGACAGGCTTTCAATGAACATCAGCGTGCCGACCACGCCGAGCACCAGTACGTAGCTCAGTGAAATGACCAGATCAAGCTGGCCGGTCGCTTTCAAAAGACGCTGCAGACCGACGCCGGTCGTCGCTCCAAACAGACCGCCTGCCAGCACCAGAAGGCCGAGCGGGACGTCAACGTTCTTGCGGCGCCATTGCGACATCGCACCAGCCACCGATGAGGCGACAACCTGACTGACGCCGGTTCCGACTGCGATCAACGGCGGGATACCCATCAGGATCAGCAGCGGCGTGGTGATGAAGCCGCCGCCGATGCCGAACATGCCGGACAGGATGCCGACGGCTAGGCCCATGCCGACGAGGAGAAACCCGTCGATAGCCATCCCTGCAACCGGCAGATAGATCGGCCAGAGCATGATCAGGATGGGCGGCATCAGGAACGGCGACAGCAGCATTACGGGCACCAGCAGCCTAGGGACTTCATGGAACTTCGACTTATCGCGCGAAGGCGTACCACGATTGTGGCGATCAGCTATGTGCGAGCCGCTGGGGTCCGCGTTGCCCCCTTGCGTCTCGCGCGTTTCGGCGCAACTGTCCAGATCGCGGTCCGCCGCACCTGACAATCAGAAAATGACTCGAGGAAACACATGCTTGAAGATCCGCCTCTGCTCGTTGTCCGCAAATCATTCAAGCGCCCCGATCCGGCCAAAGTCGCACGTCTGAAAGGTGCGCAATCCGGCCATGTCGCCGATGCCATGAACGGTCGCGGTGCACTTGAGCAGACGATCAAGCCTGTGGACCCATCTCGCGCGCAGTTCGTTGGCACGGCCATCACGTGCGCCACTGGGCCGTCTGACAATCTTGCAATCATGGCTGCCGTGGCGCTGGCACAGAAGGGCGATGTCATCGTCTCAGCATCCGATGGTTTTCTCCGTACTGCTGTCATCGGCGATATTGTCGCCATGATGGCTCAGAATGCAGGTATCCAGGGCGTCGTGATCGATGGCATGGCGCGCGACACTGATGGCATCGTCGGGGTTGGACTGCCGGTGTTCTCGCGTGGCATCACACCCAACTCGTGCGTGCGGACCGGTCCAGGAACCGTCGGCCATGCGATCGTTGCCGGTGGCGTTGCGGTTGAGCCCGGTGATGTGATCGTCGGCGATCGGGACGGCGTCGTTGTTATTCCGCAGGCGCGGCTTGATGAGGTGATCGCGCGCGTCGAGGCGATCCGTGAGGCGGAGAAGAAGGTCATTGCCAATGTCACGGACAACCGCCTGACGCAGCTTGAAAGCATTACATCGTTGCTCAATTCCGACCGCGTCCGCTACGTCGACTGAGGAGTGGGATGAAAGTCACTGCAATCGAAACCATCCGGGTCGATGAGTTTCCCAACATCCTGTGGGTTCAAGTCCACACGGACGAGGGGCTGATCGGTCTGGGCGAAACCTTCTACGGCCCCGCGGCCGCCGAAGCGCACATCCACCAGCTTATCGCGCCGAAGCTGATCGGCCGGGATCCGCGCAATGTCGAAGCCCATCAAGCCAATCTGATCGGCTATATCGGCTTCGTCGGATCGAGCGCCGAGATGCGCGGCCGTGCTGCCATCGACATTGCGCTATGGGATATCCTCGGCCAGTCGGCAGGACTTCCGCTGTGCGATCTGCTCGGCGGACGGGTCCGCGACAAGATCCGCGTCTACAACACGTGTGCGGGCTATTCCTACGTCCAGACCCGGCCAACTCAAGGTACCGAAAACTTCGGGCTGACGGCGACCAAGGGCGAGTACGAGGACCTCGACGCGTTCATCCATCGCGCCGACGAACTGGCCCATTCTCTGCTCGAAATGGATATCACGGCCATGAAGATCTGGCCGTTCGACTATGCGGCGGAGGCGTCGTCGGGTCAGTGGATCGGCGCGGAGGATCTGAAGCGCGGCCTTGAGCCGTTCGAGAAGATCCGCAAGGCGGTTGGCGACAAGATGGAGATTGCGGCCGAACTGCACTCCATGTGGAGCCGACCGATGGCAGTGAAGATCGGACGTGCGCTCGAACCCCTGTCGCCGATGTGGGTCGAGGATCCGGTGTTCATGGATCATCTGGCCTCGATCGGCGAGGTGGCGCGGTCGACGCGTTCGCCGATCGCTGTTGGTGAGACGCGCGGGTCGCGGGCGGATTTCCGTCAGCTCCTGGAGCTCGAAGCGCTGTCCATGGTGATCATGGACCTGTCCTGGTGTGGCGGCCTGTCGGAAGCGCGCAAGGTCGGCAACATGGCCGAGAGCTACCACGTGCCGGTGGCGTTCCATGATTGCACCGGCCCGGTCGTGCTGACGGTGTCGACGCATC
>JAEZBU010000036.1 GCA_023426855.1 Pseudomonadota bacterium
GCGCGGCACCGGAACCATCAGCCGCAGCATCCAGTCGAGCGCACGCTGCCAGCGCGGATCATCCGTGGTCGCACGCGCGTTGACGACGTCTATGCCGAGCCCGCTGAACAGCGAGGGCGCGCGCAGGTGCGCCAGCATGCGCTGCGGGAAGAACGGTACGACGTAGTCGGTCGAAATCTGCGAAATGACCGCTGAACGTACGCCTTCCAGACCCGCCAGCATCGCCATCGTGAACGTTGTCGCGCCGAAGCAGTGCGCGATCACCTGAATGTCGGCGGCGCCCGTCTCAGTACGGATTTTCGCGACGGCGGCCGGGAAGTCGTAAACCGCCACGTCGTCGGCGGTCCATTGCTCGGTCGCATGCATGAGATCGACGCTGGCGCGGAAGTCGAGCAGCCAGCAGTCGTACCCGGCCAGCACCATGTATTCGAGCAGGTTGGTATCGATGGTGTCGATCGAGAAGATCAGGCTCGACACGCCGAGCCCGTGCGCGAACATCACCGGACCTTTCGTGCCGCCCTTGTAGCGGGTCAGGCGCAGCAACTTGCCGTCGGCGGTCTTGATCAAGTGCACTTCCGGCGCGGGAACGCGCAGATTGCGCTTCTTGCGGGGGCTGAGTGCATCGTAGCGGTTCGAGCGCACCAGCATGCCGCCGTAGGTGTCGAACAGTTCTCGCGCGAAGAAGCGCCCGAACTTGGCGGATGCTCGCATCCTGTCGGCGGCGTTGCGGCCGTCGGTGCCCTTCAACGTTTGCAGTTGGGTGGCGAAATCGGCCGGCTTGATTTCGAGAATACCGCGCGCGAATGCACCGCCGCGCCCATCGCGGCCGTTATAGAGATCGACGTACAGCCGCGTCGTATCGCGCCATAGATCGAACTCCGCGTCGGAACGGACGATCTTGTGACCGGCGAGGCGATATTCCTGGCCATCGCGGGTGGCGAGGCTGAAGGCATATTCGAAGCGCTTGGTCTCGACCGTATTCTGGTCGGCGCGCATCAAGTTGAACGTGCCGTCGAAGATGTCGAGCGGATCGGGCGATAGCGCCGGGCAATCTACCGTGCCGACCAATCGTCCGGTGCGGTTTTTGTCGGCAATGAAGCCGTCGATATCGTCGATCAGGATGGTCAGCGTGAAGCTGAAAGCGTGGCCTTCCGCGCGGCCCTTGGCGAAGGCGGCCTCGTAGGCCATGTCCGGTTCAGCGGCGATGAAGCCGGACATGCGCTCAGTGAATTCAATGCCAGCCGGCTTGGTGACGCCGGTTTCGACGGGGCTGGCGATGACGCGCGGCGCATCGGCCTTGGGCGCGGTGTCGAATGTCAGGCCGTAGTCCCTGGCGAGATGGATCATCGCGCGCTCGGCCAGCGCCGAGATAGTCAGCAGCGGATTGACACCGAGCGATCGGGGAATGATCGAGCCGTCGCAGACGTAAAGCCCTTTATGCACCGCATCGAGAGCCGCGCCGGGGGTGGCGTCGAAAAGCTGGCACTTGTGATTGACGACGCCGGTCGAACTGTCCGACCCCATCGGGCATCCGCCGAGCGGATGCACGGTGATCAGGTTGTTACCGAGGAACGTCGTGGTCAGTGGATTGCGCGTGAACGTACCGCCGGTCGCGGCGGTGGCAGCGTAGAGTTTCTCGCCGATGCTTTGGAAAATCGGCAGCTCGGTGACGCCGGGCCAGTGCACTTCCAGCCGGTCATCACGCAAGTTCATGGTTCCCGATGCGCCGTCGTGGGCCATCACCAGGAACGTTTGCGTATGGTTCACCGCGCCTTTGTAGGCACCGAAGATCAGGCTTTGCGATACGCGCGCGGCTTCGTTGATCTCGTCCTCGACGCCGAAGTCGGTATCGACGCCGAAGGCCGCCGCACCGCCGGCCATGA
This sequence comes from Pseudomonadota bacterium, assembly GCA_023426855.1. Classification (GTDB taxonomy): domain Bacteria; phylum Pseudomonadota; class Alphaproteobacteria; order Rhizobiales; family Hyphomicrobiaceae; genus ZC4RG25. Next base: position 1,884 of record JAEZBU010000036.1, read on the forward strand.
CCGCCGGCAGGATGGAGGCGAGACCGGAAGGAATGGTACCTTCCTCGATCACGATGCCGTCCTCCAGGCGCTCCGTGCCGCGCAGGTCGATCATGCCGGCGATACAGGGGCCGACGGCGCCGGGACTGGCGGTCGGCGGATGGCCGAAGCCGACGCCGTTGATCGGGATGTCATTGTTATAGGCGAAGGCGAGCACGTCGCCGTTGCCGGTGAAGCGCTGGCCGAGTTCCGCCGATACGTTGAGGCCCTGGTCGCGCGAACGCAGCAGGATTTCGGTTGAGCCCAGCGTGCCGGCGCCGAGCACCACGATGTCGGCGACGATGGATTGTTCAGGGCCTGCAAACTTAGACCGCGTGCTGCCCGCACCTTCAAAGAACACCCGCCAGCGGTCGCGCTCCTGGCGCACGTGCATCACGCGCACTTCGGTGAAGATCTCCGCGCCGTGATTGTAGGCGTCGGCGAGGTACGTCATCTGCACTGTATTCTTGGCGCCGACGTTGCAACCTGAACAGCAGTCGCCGCACAGCGTGCAGGCCGGCTGCTCGACTCCGGCGTGGTTCACCTGGCGGTCGAAGGTGACGTTGATCGGCGGGCGCTGGGCGTTACGGCCGATGGCTTCGCCGGCGATCTCCAGCGCGGTGAGCTTGGGCAGCCGCGTGCGGCCGGGATAGGCGACCGGACGCAGCATCTCGCGGGCGCGCGCGTAGCCCTCGCGGCGTGTTGGATCGGCGCCGAGTTCCTTCGGCCAGACCGGATCGTCCCACACGCGATCATCCGGCGGCAGCGAAACGTTGGCGTTGATCAGCGAACCGCCGCCGAGGCCGCAGCCGACCAGCACGTGCATATCGTCGCCCATGCGCAGGTCGAACAGGCCGAGATCGGAACCGATGCGGCGGCCACCGATGCGGGTCTGCAATTGCTCGCGCGCTTCGGCGAGGCGATCCGGGAACTCACCGAGCTGAAACTCGCGCCCACGTTCCAGCACCGCAACCCGAAGACCGCAGCGAGCAAGGCGCGAGGCGGCGACGCCAGCGCCATAGCCGGAGCCGACGATGATCGCGTCGTACTGGATCTTCAGGTCAGCGATTGGGCGCGATAGCCGCCGCATGGAGTTCCCTCCGAACGTCTAAATGTCTGTTGCGAAATTCATGGTGGCACATCCGATAGCTCATCCTGAGAGCCAGCCCAGAAAGCCTTTACGGCGTGGTGAATTGTCGGCCGCCGCGGGAGCCTTGCTCGCCGGCGGCAGCCAGTCCGGCGTTGGGCCTTCGCGCATGTTCCATTTCTGGTCGTGCGCGAGATGCATCATCGTCCGTTCGGCCAGCGCAGTGATCGTCAGCAGCGGATGCACACCCAGTGAGCAGGGGATCACCGAGCCGTCGCAGACGTAGAGCCCGTCATGAACGGCATCCGGATCGGAGGACGACGTATCGAACACCTGTCCCTTGTGATTGACCACGCCGTGCGTGCGGTTATCGGCCATGACGCAGCCGCCCAGCGGATGCACGGTCATCAGGTTGCCGCCGAGCAGGTTCTCGGACGCCGGATTGCGCAGGTATGTGCCGCCGGTTGCATGCGCGGCGACTTTCAGAACTTCCTCGATGCGCGCGAAGACGGCCTGCCGCGATGCGTTGGGCCAGGACACGACGATGCGCTCGCCTTCGATGCGCATGCGGCCCTCGCCGCCATCGTGACCGACGGCCAGGAAGGTCTGTGTGTTGTGGATCGCGCCGGTATAGGCGCCGCCGAACAGGCTTTGTGCTGAGCGTGCGAACTCGGCTAGTTCGCTCACGATCCGCTTGTCGCCGTCCTTGCCGAATATCGCGGCATTGGTGCCGAGCAGGACAGGCAGCAGCGCTGCCAGTGAACTCGGCAATGCGCATTCGACGATGGCAAGGCCGTCGCGCACGTCATCCGTGTCGCGCAGATCGATCAGGCCGTTGACGGCAGCGCCGACTGGGGGAAGCTGAGCCTTGGCCGGATGACCTCGACCGATACCGTTGACCGGCATCACGTTATTGTAGGACAGCGCGATGGCATCGCCGTTGCTGGTGAAGTGCTGGCCAAGCTGATCGGACACGGCGAGCCCCTCGGCCGCCGACCGCATGAGGATCTCGGTGGAATTGAGCGTCCCGGCTGCCAGAACCACGAATGTCGCCGAGATATGCCGGCTGACGGCGCGGCTGTCGGCGTCGCCGCTTTCTACCACGACACGCCACTTGCCGTCCGTCGTCTTACGGATGGAATGAACGCGGGTGCCGGTGAAGATCTCAGCCCCATGCGCGACGGCATCGGCGAGATACGTATTCGCAACCGTGGTCTTGGCGCCGACGTTGCAGCCGCCGCAGCAGTCACCGCAGGCGATGCAACTTGGCTGCGGCACCTTGGCGGCGTTCGGGCCGGACGAGAACGCAACGTGGATTGGCACCCCCTTGAGGTGCTTGTTCATGACGGACGCGGCTGCATCCAGTGCGCGCACCTTGGCAAAGCCCTGCCAGCCCGGTTGCGGGGAGGGACGCAGCATGGCGCGGGCGCGCACATAGCCCTCGGCGAGTACGCGGTCGCTGCCGACCTGATGCGGCCATGCTGCGGATGAAAACACCCGCTCGTCCGGCGTCAGGCAGACGTTGGCATTGATCAGCGACGTGCCGCCGAGGCCGCAGCCCTGCAACACATGGATGCCTTCGCCGAGCCTCAGATCGAACAGCGCATCGCGCGCGCCCATGGCTGTGGTGGCACCGGACATCTGCAGCGCCTTCGTCGCCTCGATCGGGCCTGATGGAAAGTCGCCGGGCAGATATTCGCGGCCGCGTTCGAGCACGGCGACCTTGCGGCCGCAGCGCGCCAGCCGGCTGGCCGCGACGCCGCCGCCGTAGCCCGAGCCGATGACGAGGATGTCATAGCTCGCCTTCAGCTCCGACGCCGGCCTGGACAGGCGTGGAACCTGGGTTGCTGTGTCCTCTGCTGTCGCGTGCATCGTCGGCGTCCTACCCAGGTGACTAGGCGCTCTTCTTGATGCTTCGGGTCAATGGATCTCGGCCTTTGACGCTGGCGGCGTCAATGACGATAGGTCCATCGATCAGCTCCGGCTTCATCGGCCAGACGGAATGATATTCCGGGCCTTTGACGACCCCGTCGGCATCCGGCTTGGTCTTCATCCACATCGAGCGGATCGGCACGCTCTTCAGGCCGATGGGGTAGATCGTCAGGCGGTCCGGCTCGATCTTCATGCGCAGGAATTGGCGATAGATCGGCATGCGCATGGACGAGAACGCGTCATCGCAATGCCGGTTGAAGAAACTCGAAATCATCAGGTACACGCCCCAGACGATCCCGCCGAAAATGCCGCCTACGAACCACATCAGCGGCGGCATCACGAAAGCTGGCGCGAGATCGAGATAGGTTTCCCTGATCCATAGAAACTCCGGCGCGACGCTGGACCAGAGTTCATTTCCGTGATCGAGCAGCCATTGCGCAACGCCGGTCAGCAAGATGTAGGCCGTCACGGCGGTTGCCAGATGCGCGATCCAGTGGACGAAGCCCATCATGAAGCGGCCGAAGAAACTTCGCTTCGAGTCCGCATAGGCCACGAGGATCATCAAGATTGCGAGGGCGCCCAAGGCAAGCGCGGGATTGCGTATGCCCGCGTAAAGCGTGAGCAGAACGATGTCGCCAACGGAACTCAAGGTTTCAGGTGCGGTTCGCGCTGCTCTTCGGAGATTGTCCCCGACCGGCTCCGGAAAGCCGAATAGCCACTCGGCGACCGAGTGCGCACGGCGGCTGTCTCCAAACGTGACCTCTGTAACCGCGTAGGGCCACGTCAGCAGCCAGTAGATGATGCCGAGGCCAACGCAGAACATATAGTTGCGCAATGGAAATCCGAGCACGAGCAGGTTGAGCCAGCGGCTGTCCTTGCGCGTCGGCCAGCAGGATTCCTTGGGCGGCCCGACGGGCTGTTCCTTGCACTCCAGCGTCAGGTCATGCTCCTGGCCGGCGAAGTGCAGCTTGCGCTCCTTCTTCAGCCAATGTGTCGGCGAGAAATATGCGCCGCCGCCGCCGGACGTGATGAAGTTGAGGCCGAGGTCCTGGGCCTTGTAGCGGCTGTAGTGATGCAGATCGCCCGACAGGATCGCGCAGATGCGGGCGCCATGATCCAGCGCAAGGTTGACTACCACGTCGAGGTTGTCTTCACCGTGCAGTTCGCGGCGGCGGTCATAGTTCCAGCTTGGCTCGGCAATACACAGGATCAGCTTCGGCGGTTCGGTTTTGGAGCGCGCCATCTCGCGGGCGACCTGGCGGAAGTACAGCACCTGACCGGCGTCGAGATACTGCGAGAGCTGGATATCGGCGCCCCAGATCCACCAGTTGTTCGGCAGGCGGATGGCCCAATAGCTGCGATGTTGCGGGCAGAGCCAGCCACCGATGCGGTTGTCGAGGATGATCTCGTCATCCTGGGCGTAGCGAGATTTGCAGAAGACGTGGTCGAACGAATTCAGGCCATCGTACCAGTCGTGGTTGCCGGGCAGCGCGAACATGTGCCGCTTTTCCGGCTCCGTACGCGGATCGCCGGGCAGTGCCATTTCATAAGGCGCAACGAACCGGTTTTCGTAATCCCAGCGGCTGGGGAACGGATAGACCTCGTCTCCCCCGAGCAATAGCAGTTTGCCGCCCGGCAGCCGTCCAGCGCCCTCGATGTTGAGTTCATCGGCCGAGATCAGCGATGCAATGGCATAGGTGGAATCGAACCCATCGCCCATGTCAGCCGCGAAATCGCACCAGAACGCATCGCCCTGCATGAACTCCGGTTTGCGGGTGTAGTCATAGCGCTTGAGGACATCCTGCATCACGCCCGGCGCGAAGCCGTCGATGGTGGCCTGCATGATGCGCTGGTCGGCATATTGCCCGAACACGCCAGTAATGACGTGGCGCAGTGCCGTTTCGGACAATTGACGGGGATTGTACCACTTCACCATCGTCGGAAAGGCGTGAATATCCCTTTCCTTGTCAGCCCCCCCGAGCATCGGTCGTACTCCCCACTCACGCAACGTCAAGCGCTCGCCCGCTGCATGCGGACGGCGGCGCAGCATACTGGCTCCCGCCACGAAAGCCAGAACACGACTATTTCTAACTACGAGGTTGGCCGATCATGTGGCCGCTGTGACACGGCTTGTGCATCGTCAGACAACCTACGACAAGTTCAGGGAAAATTGGTTATCCGACGATGCTGTTATTGGCCGAGATCAGCGCCGGGCAGCGCGCGTTGCCATGACTTCGTCGAAAACGGCGGCAAATTCCACCGCGCCTGGTTTCACCACGTGGAAGTCCATCCGCACGTCGAGCTGTTTCAGCAACTCGGCGCCGGACCGCTTGTGCACGATCGGGTTGCGCTGATAGCCGCCGCGCGAGAAGAAGTTGCTGGTCGGGGCTTTGGCGCCGAGTGGCGTCATCATCTCGAGACCGGTCGCGGGGCCGGCGAGGTTCATCAGCTCAAGCTCGTTCGGCGTTAGAGATGTACGGCCCCCTCGCTCGGCGACCTCGCGCACGCCGCGCAGTTTGATGACCTGCAGCAACGGGCCGATATCGCCATCGAGATTGAGCGCGTGGATTCCGAGACCCCGCGGTGTCGCCGCGAAGCGCATGTGCGCGCTCCATTCGTTCGGCACACTGCGTGCGTTGGTCAACATGCGCCGGATGATGCGGGCTTTCTGGCGCAGCGCCGTGACGCGGGCAGCCGGGAGTCCGGGAGATTTCGCGGTGGTTTCCAGCCGCGCGATGAACGTCTCGCCGTGTTTGACCAGTTCGTTGACGGAATTGGCGTGGAGGAGCTGTGCATAGCCAAGCGCGGTCGAGATCGGCCGGCCCTGCTTGGTGATGGGGTTGATGCCCGACTGCATGTCATGCGTGCCCTGGCCGCCGGTTTCCAGCGCGTAGACCCTGACCACCTGATCCTTGGTCAGCCCGTGAGCCAATGCCTCTAGAGCATACCGGCGCTTGAACTCCCGCTCCTCAATGCGTTCGGGCACGAAGCCATAGTGCTCTTTTGCGTTGGACAGAACATCATCGACAGTCGGGATCGACCGGGCTTCGACCTTTGGGCCGAGATCGGCCCACATCTTGGCAAGCGGCTGCGACAGGCTCGGACCGCTATAGTCAGGCGGGAAGCTCATCACGTAGTCGTTGGGAGATGTCTGCTGCCCGGCACGGAGCTTGGCGCGCCGCGAAGACCGCACCTTCTCAACGTTAGACCAATAAGCATCGACTTGAGCGTTGTGGCTGTCCTGGGCAGCGCGCCATGCCTGAAACTCTCGCCGTTGCCGCTCGTCGAGCTGCTGGAGCATGGCAGTGACCCTGCTGTCGGTCTGTGACGATGCCAAGGCGTCTGATGATGTCGCGAGGCCGATCAATCCGGCCAGGGTGATGCTGGCAACGGCCCCCGCCAGGTGGCCAGCAGCTGATGTGCGGATCAGCGATGTATATTTCATCATGTGTCTGATTTGTCGCTGCATGTGGCAGCATGATGGCGTTCACACGGCAGATTGGCTGGAGAGGGTATAAGATTTCATTTCCGGGCTCCAATCGCGCTGATCCACGCTGGCAGTCTTGCGTTTCTCACCGCGGGGCATCAGCAGGAGACGATCGCCAGCATGCTCTCCAGCGCTGTGCGAAAAGCCGACAATCACATCGGCACGAATTCGCGCCAGGATCGTTGTAGCTGACAACATTTGCAGCTTGCGTCCCGATGCACACGAAGGCGTCGGAAGATGATGGCGCCATCGGACGTGAACTCCGCAAGCCCCGGAGAGCCGACATGGACCGACGCACCCAGTTTCTCTATTACGGTCTCCCGGTCGCGATGGTCGGCCTTGCCGTTGCAGGCGTTCTGATCGTCAGCCGGGATCATTTTCAGCATCTCGTTCGTGTTCCGGCGGTCCATCTGTCATCTGCACAGCATGGCTTGCCGGACGCTGCGGACCCGGCGCCCATGCGCGCTGGCGGGGGCGTGGCCATAGATGCACCTATCGTTGCCGTTGGCCGGCTCGCGCCGCATAGTGATGAGGTCAGCGTCGGCGCGCATCTTGCCGGCATCGTGGATCAGGTGAAGGTCAGCCCCGGGCAGGCGGTGAAGGCTGGTGATGTGCTGTTCGTTCTCGATCAGCGCGCGGCCAATGCAGCACTTGAGTTGCGCCGGGCCGACCTGGCGTCAGCCGAACGCCGGCGGGATGAAACAGCGGCGCGTGCTGACAGTATCAAGGCTCGGATCGAGGCGGCGCGCGCCAACACTGCCGTTGCGCGTGCGGAATTCGATGAGCGGATTGAACATGTGCGCGCTGGAGAAAGCCTGCTCGCCAAAGGTGGGGCGCACACGATAAGTCCGGGCGAGTTGGCGCGCCGGCGCAACACGCAGCGCACGGCGGAGGGCCGGTGGCAGGAAACGCAGGCGCGCGTTGCGCAGCTCGAAGCGGAACTGAAGCTGATCGAAGTGCCGAACGGCCCCACCTATGCTGTAGAGGTGGCGGCCGTTGAGTTGGCCCGCCGCACGCTCGATCGCGCCCAAGTTGATCTGGCGCTGCTCACCGTCCACGCCCCGATTGACGGCACCATCATGCAGGTCAACGTGCGTCCGGGTGAATATGCCGCCAGCGGCAGCGCATCGGTTCCGCCGATCGTGCTTGGCGATCTGGAGCGGCTGCATGTGCGCGTGGATATTCCAGAAGCTGATGGGGCGCGGTTCAGCGCTTCGGCTCCGGCCTTCGCCAGCCTGCGCGCTGCGGCGGAGCGCATGCAACTAGAGTTCGTGCGGGTCGAGCCGATGTTGGTCAACAGGGCGATGGCGGGCGGCAGTGATGCAATGGATGCACCGCGGATGCTGCGGGTGGTTTATCGGTTGCCGAAGGTCGCGATCCAGGCTTATGCCGGTCAGCAGGTCGATGCTCACATCGACAGCGTACCCCCGCGCATCGCCGATGTCGGCCCGGCGAGCGAGCCATTTCCATGGCCTTGAGCCGGACCACCGGCCGTTTTGCCCGTTGTCAGTTTGACGCGATTGCGGCTGTTGCGGCCCGATCTGGTTGCACGGAGAGCCGCTCGCGGGCTAAGAAACCCGCATCAGTTTCGCAACCGCACAGCAATCAGTGAGGATTGAATGCAGGTCGACGAGGCGACCGTCCGGCGCATCGCCCGGCTGGCGCGCATCAAGATTACCGATGACGAGGCGCAAGGGCTCCGCACGGAGCTGTCCGGCATTCTCGACTGGGTGGCGCAGCTCGATGAGGTCGATACGGCGGCCGTCGAGCCGATGACGCGCGTCGTACCGATCGAGCTGACCAAGCGCGCCGACGAAGTGACGGCAGGCGAAATCGCCGACGATATCGTCAAGAACGCACCGATGACCGAAGACCACTTCTTCGTCGTGCCGAAGGTGGTGGAGTAACGCTCGCCGTCCTGGGACCAGGATCGGGCCGAGACATGACAACCAGATGAAATGACGGCCGACGTGACAGATCTGACCAAACTGACACTTGCTGAAGCGCGCGATGGCCTGCAGGCCAAGACGTTTACAGCCACCGAGCTGACGACCGCTTTCGTGAACGCCATCGAGACGGCTAATCCGGAACTCAATGCCTACGTCGTGGCGACGCCGGAAAAGGCGCTGGCGCAAGCCAAGGACAGCGATGCCCGCATCGCGCGCGGCGAGGCGCGTGAGCTGGAAGGCCTGCCGCTCGGCATCAAGGATCTGTTCTGCACCGAGGGCGTGCACGCCCAGGCCTGCAGTCATGTGCTCGATGGCTTCAAGCCGACCTATGAATCGACCGTCACCCAGAACCTGTGGGACGGCGGCGCGATCATGCTCGGCAAGCTCAACATGGACGAGTTCGCCATGGGCTCGTCGAACGAGACCAGCTATTACGGCCCGGTGGTCAGCCCGTGGCGGCGCACGGGCGGCTCCAACGCCAAGCTGGTGCCGGGTGGTTCGTCCGGTGGTTCGGCTGCAGCCGTTTCCGCCGATCTGTGCCTTGCGGCGACGGCGACGGATACCGGCGGTTCGATCCGCCAGCCTGCGGCGCTGACGGGAACCGTCGGCATCAAGCCGACCTACGGTCGCTGCTCGCGCTGGGGCGTGGTGGCGTTCGCTTCCTCGCTGGATCAGGCCGGGCCGATCGCCAAGACCGTGCGCGACAGTGCCATCATGCTGAAGGCGATGGCGAGCTACGATCCGAAGGATTCCACGTCGGTCAACCAGCCGGTGCCAGACTACGAGGCCGAGCTGGCGCGTGGCGTCAAGGGCCTGCGCGTTGGCGTGCCGAAGGAATATCGCGTCGATGGCATGGGCTCGGAAATAGAGGAGCTCTGGCAGAAGGGTATCGCCTGGCTGAAGGATGCCGGCGCCACCATCCACGAGATCAGCCTGCCGCACACGAAATACGCGCTGCCGGCCTATTACATCGTGGCGCCCGCCGAGGCGTCCTCGAACTTGGCCCGCTATGACGGCGTGCGCTATGGCCTGCGCGTGCCGGGTAAGGATCTGGTCGACACCTACGAGAGCACCCGCGCCGAGGGTTTCGGCAAGGAAGTGCGTCGCCGCATCCTGATCGGCACCTATGTGCTGTCGGCGGGCTACTATGACGCCTACTACCTGAAGGCGCAGAAGGTGCGCACGCTCATCAAGCGCGACTTCGACGAGGCGTGGAATAATGTCGATGTGGTGCTGACACCGACCACGCCGTCTCCGGCCTTCGCGTTCGGCGAGAAGTCGGGCGATCCGTTGGCGATGTACCTGGAAGACATCTTCACAGTGACGGTCAACATGGCCGGATTGCCGGGCATCTCGGTGCCCGCGGGCTTGTCCCAGCAGGGCACCCCGCTCGGCCTGCAGCTCATCGGCAAACCGTTCGACGAGGGCACGCTGTTCCGGAGTGCGCAAGTCATCGAAAACGCCGCTGGCCGGTTCTCCGTGCCCGAGCGATGGTGGAACAAAGCTTAAAGAGGGGATGGGCCGATGGCCAACCGTTTGCCGAAAGACTGCGCTACGATGGCCGATGTGCGCGCCGAGATCGACCGGATCGATACTGCGCTGGTCGATATCATCGCCGAACGGTTTGGCTTCGTGGAGCGGGCCTGGCAGCTCAAGCTGCAGGCCAATCAGCAGGCCAATGTGCCCTGGCGCAACCAGCAGGTGATCGACCGCGTGCGCGCGCGCGCCGAGGAGCGCGGCGTGCCGCCGGATCTGTGCGAAGCGCTGTGGCGGCAAATGATCGGCTGGTTCATCCAGTACGAGGAAGAGAAACTGCGCGACGAGCTCGAGGCGAAGGGTAAGGATAACTGATGGAGGGTCTGCAGCCTTTCCACCCCGGCGCTCTCGTGACGATCGCGCTGCTCAATCCGGCGGTGATCCTGGTCGGGTTCCTGATGGGACGACAAGCCGATCAGTGGCAGAAGCTGATCGTTGTGGCGTTTGCCGCTGCGATCGCGGGGGCCATCGCGGTCTGGATCGGCGCATGGCTGCGCATCATCCCGGCCAGGGGGATTGGTGGTGAGGCCGGATTGTTCGTCCTTCAAATGGCTGTTGGCCTCGTCTGGGCTGTGATCGGTTATATGTTCAGACGGCGATGACTGAAATAGTGACACGTCGCGATTGAATACTGAAATTGGGCTAGAGACGTCATGCAGGAACGAGCGAAGTCGAACAACCTGATCTCCGGTGCCACGGGTGACTGGGAAGTCGTGATCGGCATGGAAGTGCACGCGCAGGTCAACTCGCGCGCCAAGCTGTTCTCCGGCGCGTCCACCGCGTTCGGCGGCGAGCCCAACAGTCATGTGTCGCTGGTCGACGCCGCGATGCCGGGCATGTTGCCGGTGATCAACCAGGAATGCGTGGCGCAGGCCGTGCGCACCGGGCTCGGGCTGAAGGCCGAGATCAACCTGAAGAGCGTGTTCGACCGCAAGAACTACTTCTACCCCGACCTGCCGCAGGGCTATCAGATTTCGCAGTTCAAGCAGCCGATTGTCGGCGAGGGCCAGATCGAGATCGACGTCGACGGCGAGACGATGACCGTTGGCATCGAGCGCCTGCATCTGGAGCAGGACGCCGGCAAGTCGATCCACGACCAGCATCCGGATTACTCCTACGTCGATCTCAACCGTTCCGGCGTGGCGCTGATGGAGATCGTGTCGCGGCCGGATCTGCGCTCGTCCAAGCAGGCGCAAGCCTACGTCACCAAGCTGCGCACGATACTGCGCTATCTCGGCACCTGCGACGGCGACATGGAAAAGGGCAACCTGCGCGCCGACGTCAACGTGTCGGTGCGTAAGCCCGGCGACCCCTTGGGTGCGCGCTGCGAGATCAAGAACGTCAACTCGATCCGCTTTATCGGCCAGGCCGTCGAGACGGAAGCACGCCGCCAGATCGGCATCATCGAGGATGGCGGCAGCATCGATCAGGAGACGCGGCTGTTCGACCCCGGCAAGGGCGAGACGCGGTCGATGCGCTCCAAGGAAGAGGCGCACGACTACCGCTATTTCCCCGATCCGGATCTGCTGCCGCTGGAATTCGAGCAGTCCTGGGTGGATGATCTCAAGGCGCATCTGCCGGAGTTGCCGGACGAGAAGAAGGCGCGTTTCATCGCCAGCTTCGGCCTATCGGACTACGACGCAAACGTGCTGGTGGCCGAACGCGACTCGGCTGACTTCTTCGAGCAGGTCGCCGACGGCCGTGACGGCAAGCTCGCCGCCAACTGGGTGATCAACGAGCTGTTCGGCCGTCTGAACAAGGAAGGGCTCGACATCGAGCACTCGCCTGTATCCGCGGCGCAGCTTGGCGGCATCGTCGCGCTGATCGCCTCTAACACCATCTCCGGCAAGATCGCCAAGGATCTGTTCGAGATCGTGTGGACCGAGGGCGGCGACCCGGCGGAGATCGTCGAGACGCGCGGCATGAAGCAGGTCACCGATACCGGCGCCATCGAAAAGGCGGTCGATGCGGTGATCGCGGCCAACCCGGACAAGGTCGAGCAGGTGAAGGTGAAGCCGTCGATGCTGGGCTGGTTCGTCGGCCAAGTGATGAAGGGTACGGGCGGCAAAGCCAACCCGGCCGCCGTCAATGACGTGCTGAAGCAGAAGCTCGGGCTCTAGAGCGTTTCCGGCTGAGGCGTGAAACACCTACCCCTTCACCTCTCCCATTGGGAGAGGTTGGCGCGCAGCGCCGGGTGAGGGGTTACAGCATCAGCAATTCTGGGACACCCCCTCACCCCGACCCTCTCCCCACCGGGGAGAGGGGTATTGAGAGAGCGAGCCGGTTGTTTCAGCGCGGGTATTGCCAACATCCGGACATGCAAATACGCCGCCGCGCGGGTTGCGGGGCGACGTATTTGAATTCCAGAGACGGCGGTCCAGGTCTGCCGGACCGGACGACGCTTAGAACAGGCCTTCGAACTTCTTCTTGAAGCGCGACAGGCGGCCGCTGCGGTCGAGCAGCTTCTGGTCGCCGCCGGTCCAGGCCGGATGCGTGGTCGGGTCGATGTCGAGGCTCAGGGTGTCACCCTCAGCACCGTAGGTCGAGTAGGTGATGAACTCGGTGCCGTCGGTCATGACGACCTTGATCTGGTGGTAATCGGGATGGACGTCAGCGCTTTTCTTCATGGCACGGCTCTCGGACAATGGCGGGAGCATGCGCCAGAAGGCGCGGCACCCCGGATCGTGATGGATGATCTCAAGCGCGACTTCATAGTGGAAACTGGGGCCGAGCACAAGTCGTGGGGCTATGTCGCAGGTGGTAGATGAGCGAGGGCAACTTGCCTATGCGGCGTCATCTGGGCATGTTCCGCAAGAACAGATGATTTTGAGCGAGGTTAACGCGACGTGGCGCGGCGCAGGAGAGCCAGTATCGGAGCCGACGAGCCGACGCCCGAGGGCGCGCCGGAAGCCGCATCTCAAAGGCCGTCTCTAAAGCCGCTGCTGGCGATGAAGTCCTACGTTCTGGCGCATCCGGCCAAGCTGGCGCTGGCGGTGCTGGCGCTGCTGATGTCGGCGCTGGCCATGCTATCGCTGCCGCTGGCGGTGCGGCGCATGATCGACCTCGGCTTTTCGGGCAGCGACGACGCCTTCATCAACCGGTATTTCGCGGTCATCCTGATGATCGGCATCGTGCTGGCGATTGCCAGTGCGGCGCGGATGTATCTGGTCAATTGGCTGGGTGAGCGCGTGGTGGCCGATCTGAGGGCGGACGTGTTTCGTCATCTGGCGCGGCTCGGGCCTGCCTTCTACGAGACGACCCACTCCGGCGAGGTGATGAGCCGGCTCACCGCCGATACAACGCAGATCAAGGCCGCAGCCGGCACCGCTCTCAGTCAGGCGCTGCGCAATCTGGTGATGCTGGTCGGCGCGCTGATTATGATGTTCGTGACCAGCTTTCAGCTTTCGTTGCTGGTTCTGGTCGCCATTCCCGCCATCGTGCTGCCGCTGATCGCTTACGGTCGGTCGGTCAGGCGGCTGTCGCGGCGGGCGCAGGACACGCTGGCGGATGCTTCCGCTTATGCGGCTGAGAACCTGGCGGCTGTGCGTACGCTGCAGGCCTTCACCAGCGAGCAGATCGTGTCGCAGCGCTTTGCGGGGGCGGTCGAGACGGCATTCGACGCCGCCCGTGCCCGGCTCAAGGCCCGTGCGGGTCTGACCGCGATCACCATCATGCTGGTGTTCGCCAGCATCGTCGGCGTGCTGTGGATCGGCGCTGACGCGGTGGTGCGCGGCGACATGACCGGCGGCCGTCTCAGCCAGTTCGTTCTGTACGCGGTGCTCGCGGCGGCGGCGCTGGCCGAGCTGTCCGAAGTGTGGGGCGAGGTCTCGCAGGCGGCGGGGGCAGCTGAGCGGTTGACCGAAGTCCTGGCCATCGTGCCGCAAATTCGGACGCCGGCAAATCCGACGCCGTTGCCGATGCCGGCGCGAGGACACATTGCGTTCGACGATGTCAGTTTCGCCTATCCGGCGCGCGAAACCTCGACGCTCGATCATGTGTCGTTCGAGGTCAGCCCAGGCGAGACGGTGGCGCTGGTTGGTCCGTCCGGCTCGGGCAAGAGCACGGTGTTCAATCTGCTGCTGCGCTTCTTCGATCCGCTGCAAGGCGAGATCCGCGTCGATGGCGTGCCGATCGCGACCGCCGACCTGGATGAGCTGCGCAAGCGGATGGCGCTGGTCCCGCAGGACGTGGCGCTGTTCGCGGACAGCATTTCCGAAAATATCCGCTACGGCAAACCGGACGCGACCGAGGCGGAAATCACCGCCGCCGCCAAGGCCGCCCAAGCACATGATTTCATCGCAGCGCTGCCGGAGGGTTATGCCACGCGGATCGGCGAGCGCGGCATGGCGCTTTCGGGCGGCCAGCGTCAGCGCATCGCGATCGCGCGCGCAATCTTGCGTGATGCGCCGATCCTGCTCCTCGATGAGGCGACCAGTGCGCTGGATGCCGAAAGCGAAGTTGCGGTGCAGACGGCGCTGGAACAGGTGATGCAGGGTCGCACGACGCTGGTTATTGCGCATCGTCTTGCGACCATCCAGAAGGCCGATCGCATCCTGGTGCTGGAGGGTGGCCGCATCGTCGAGATGGGTACGCACGCCAGCCTGCTGCGCAAGAGCGGGCTGTACGCGCGGCTCGCCGATCTGCAGTTCGCGGTCGAACCGGCGCAATAAGCGCATTTCCGACAAATACAGAAGCATCGCCAGCGCACGTTCGTCACCTCTCCCGTGGGGAGAGAGCAGCGCGCGGCGCCGGCCGAGGGGTTGCAACATCGACAGTAGAGGGAGGAAATCCCGTCACCCCGACCTTCTCCTCGCCGGGAGAGTGGGATTGAGAGCGAGTTCAGGTCATCCAAAGTCGGAACGACTCCAGCGAAGTTCCGACTCAGATCGAAACGCTCGGCAAAGCAATTCCTTCGCCTCTCACACGGGAGATACCTTGCCGCCTCCCGGGCTCGTCTCATAGATCCCTTGTCGCGCGCCCTGAGCCTGCTCCTCTCCCGTCATTCCTGCGCAGGCGGGAATCCAGGACCCTCCCTATGCGCGGAACAGCGTCTGCCTCGCGCCCGTGCATGCTTCAGGCGTTGTGCGTGATGAAACGTGGCTGGATCCCCGCCTGCGCGGGGATGAC
>JAEZBU010000289.1 GCA_023426855.1 Pseudomonadota bacterium
GCCGTCGGCGGCATAAAGACGTTGCGCACACCGTGGCGCGCCAGAAACGCAAAGGCCCACTCCGGATCGAACTTGGCTCGTCCGGACCCGACCACCGGCACGCCGTAGTACAAAGACGGCAGCAGCACATCGAGCAGGCCACCGGCCCAGGCCCAGTCAGCAGGCGTCCAGAACCGATCACCTGCCTGCGGGAACATATCCTGTGGCAGCGCAACGCCCGGCAGATGGCCGAGCAGCACGCGGGCGGCATGCAGCACGCCCTTCGGATTGCCTGTCGTCCCGGAGGTGTACATCAGCAGCGCCGGATCGTCGGGGCCGCTGTCGATCGCATCGCGCCGGTCCGACGCGCGATTGCACAGGTCCCAGAAGTCGTGCGTTGCGGAAGCGCTACCTACAGTCACCACATGGGCCAAGGTCTCCACGCCGCGGATCGTATCGGCGACACGAACATGCGCTTGCGTGGTTGTGATCAGCACGCGCGCACCACTGTCCCGCAGGCGGTATTCCAGCGCATCCGGCCCGAACAGATTGAACAGCGGCAGCGCGATGGCGCCGAGCTTTTGCGCCGCAACGTGCGCGAACAGGCTTTCCGGACACTGCGGCAGGTGAATGCCGACGATCGCACCCCGCGCGACGCCCAGATGCTCCAAAACGTTGGCGAACCGGCACGCCGCTCGCTCGACCTCAGCAAATGTCCAGGTGCGGATCGCACCATCGGCCTGCTCGAAAATCAGCGCAGGCGCGTCTGGTGCGCGCTGCGCGTGACGTGTGGAAATCGCCTCAGCGATGTTGAAGCGCGCCGGGATATTCCAGCGAAACCCTGCCGTGACCTCGTCGTAGCTTTTGCCCGTGAGGTACATGGCAGCGCGCCTCTCATGCCAATCCGTGATCGGAGATCAGATCGTATTTCAACACGCGCTTCGAGGCGGTCATCGGCGTGACGTGCTCGTTGAACGACAGGTAGTGCGGCGACTCCAGATGAAGCTTGAATGCCGCCTCGTCGTCATAGGTTTCGTAAAGGAAGAAAGCGTTGGTATCGAGCGGATCCTGCGCCACATCGAACTGGCGGCAGCCGGCTTCCTTCTCCACGCTGTTACGCGCCTGGGTCAGCAGCGCGGCGCGGAACGCAGCCGTGTGCTCAGGCTTTGATTCAAAGAATACGATGACAACGTACATCTGGCCTCCCTGATGCTCATGCTTGTTTTGGCGGCGAACCGCCACATTAGACTATGCCGCGCGCCTTTAAATCGGAAACCTTCTCGGGCGCGTATCCCAACAAGCCCCCGTAGACTTCCGAATTATGATGGCCGACCGGAGCGCCGGTCCAGCGGATCTGCGCGTCGCGATCCAGCCCATCGACCATCGGCACGACGCCGGGATGCAGCAGATCGCCATGCAGCGGATCGTTGACGGTCGTCACCATGCGCCGCGCCCGGTACTGCGGATCTTCCGCGATATCGGCCGTTGTGTAGATCTTGGTAGTCGGAATGTTGGCCGCCTCCAGCAGCTCCAGCGCCTCGGAGCTATCGATAGTCATCGTCCAGTCTCCGATGATGGCATCGAGCACGTCCGAGTTCTCAACACGGGCCTGATTGTCGATGAAGCGTGGATCGGAGGCGAGATCTGGCCGCCTCATCAGCCGACACAACGTTGCATATAACGGGTCGGAGTTGGCGGCGATGAGCAGCCAGGTGCCATCCTTGCACGGATACGCGTTGGTCGGCGCTGCGGAACTGATGGCACTGCCCATTGGCTGGCGGATCTTGCCGAGCAGGCTGTATTCCGGCAGCGCACCTTCCAGCAGCGTCAGCACCGCCTCGCCCAGTGCGACATCGATGATGCGCGGCTCGCGGGCGCCGGTGCTGCGCTGGTCGATGACGGCGGCCAAAGCGCCCAGAGCGCCATACAGCCCCGCAACACTGTCGCCGAGGCTCACACCCGCGCGCGGCGGTGGCAGGTCGCTGACCTCACGTGGGTATCCGCCGAGATAGCGCAGCCCGCCCTTCGCTTCGCCGATCACGCCGAAGCCCGCGCGTTGCGCGTGCGGTCCATTCTGTCCGTAACCCGAAATCCGCACCACAACGACGCCCGGGCGTCGCTTGGCCAGTTCGTCCGGACCGAGCCCCCATTTTTCCAGTTGGCCGGGACGGAAATTCTCCACCACGATATCGCATTGGGAGACCAGTTCGAGCGCGACCGCGATGCCCTCCGGATCGCGCATGTTCAGCGTCACGCAGCGCTTGTTGCGACCATGCACGCTCCACCACACCGACCGCCCGCCGGACTGCAATCCCCAACCGCGCACCGGATCGCCGCCTGGCGGCTCCACCTTGATCACATCAGCGCCCAGATCCGCCAGCGCGCGCGTTGCAAAGGGAGCCGCGATGTAATGGCCAAGCTCAAGCACCCTCAGGTCCCGCAGCGGCGGCAACGTCATTCCCACTTCCTGTCCTCTCGTGATTTATATTCCCGGGAATATTGTTTGTGCGGTCGCAATTGTCAGGTGAAATCATCACTGCCTAACGAATGCTCGCCTTCAGAACATTCAGCATGCAGGCAAACCCCTTGTTTCGCCGTGACGGAGTGCACTAGGATCGGGCCGTTACACCAAATGGGACTTTCGGTCTCAAATAATGAAACGATAACGATACTCCGTTCCGATCAAATCAAGACCGCATCCCGACCGGATCGTCGGGCGCTTGGAGGATACTCGCATGAAATATAGTTGGTTCATGGCGCTTCCCGTCGCCCTCGGCTTGAGCATGACAAGTGCATCTGCTCAGACCAAAGAAGTCACATTCGCTCACCAGGATATGATTGTTCCGCTGCGCGCCATCATCGCCTCGGGCGAACTGGAGAAAGCCACCGGCTACAAGATCAACTGGAAGATGTTCTCCGGTGGCGGCGACGTCATCAAGGCGATGGCTTCCGGCGAAGTTCCGATCGGTGAAGTTGGATCGAGCCCCGCGACGGCCGCGGTTGCACAAGGCATTGATGTTCAGGTCATCTGGATCCTCGACGACATCGGAAACGCAGAGCAGCTTGTAGCCCGCGAAGGCTCGGGCGTAAATTCGCTCCAGGATCTCAAGGGCAAAAAGGTCGGCGTACCGTTCGTCTCCACCACCCACTATCATCTGCTCTCTGCGCTGCAGGATGCAGGCGTCAATCCGAGAGAAGTTCAAATCCTGAACATGCGTCCGCCGGAGATCGCGGCTGCCTGGGAGCGCGGCGACATTGACGCCACCTTCATCTGGGATCCGGCGCTGACCCGCGTGAAGGCCAACGGCAAGGTCCTTATCTCTTCCGGTGACATCGCGAAGAAGGGCAAGCCCACGTTCGATGCGATCATGGTCAACCGGGCATGGGCTGAGAAGAACAAGGATTTCCTGACCAAGCTCGTTGCCGCAATCGCCAAGCAGGACGCCGTCTACAGAGCCGATAAGGCCAAGTGGACTGCGGATTCTGAACCTGTGAAGGCCGTCTCGAAGATCGTTGGCGCCAAGCCGGAGGACATCCCGAATGCGATGGGCGCTTACATTTTCCCCACGGCAGCAGAACAGGCATCCAACACCTGGCTCGGCGGTGGCAAGGATAGCGGCGTCGCCAAAGCCATGGCCGACACCGCCCTGTTCCTCAAGGAGCAAGGCCGCATCACCGAGGTGCCTGCGGACTTCTCCAGGTTCGTGAACGACGAATACGTCAAAGCAGCCGCAAAATAAGGCTTGCTGCCGGGGCCCGGATCACGATCCGGGCCTCATTGTTTTGTGCACCACAACTGCGAGGAAGATCTCAGTGGCAAAACTGGAGGTGCGTGACCTCTCGGTGCGCTATGCGACGGCGTCCGGCAACGTCGAAGCTCTGTCGCATGTCAACCTGGCCGCCAATGATCGCGAATTCATCGTTGCTATCGGCGCGTCGGGGTGCGGCAAGACTACGTTGCTTTCGGTGATCGCCGGGTTTCTTGAACCGTCCGAGGGCGAAGTCCTGCTCGACGGCGCACCTGTCATCGGCCCCGGGGCGGATCGTGGCGTCGTCTTCCAGCGGCACGCACTGATGCCGTGGCTCAGCGTGATCGACAACGTCGCCTTTGGCCTGAAGATGCGCGGTCAGTCTCGCGAAGAGCGTTACGTGGTTGCGCGGGAAAAGCTGGCCCTCGTCGGCCTCGCCGATTTCGAGAGCAAGATGATCTACGAGCTGTCCGGCGGCATGCAGCAGCGCGTCGGCATCGCGCGTGCGCTGGCGTCGGACCCGGAAGTGCTGCTCATGGACGAGCCGCTCGGCGCCCTCGACGCCTTGACCCGCGAACAGGTGCAGGAGCTGATCCTCGACGTCTGGCATCGCACCGGCAAGATGATCTTCTTCATCACGCACTCTGTCGAGGAGGCTCTTTTCCTGGCGACCCGCCTGATCGTCATGACGCCGCGCCCCGGCAAGATCGAGAAAGTCTACGAGCTCGATTTCTGCCAGCGCTACATCGAAACCAAGGACGCCCGGGCGGTGAAATCGAGCCCGGATTTCATCAAGCTCCGCGAAGACGTGTTGAGCGATATCCAGCGCCGCGAGGCCAGCGCCGCAGCCGGTTGACCCGACCCCAGGTCGAGCAAGGACGACTTTTATGACAAAGATCGAACGCGAACCGGCCAAGCCCAACAGCACCCGGGCTGTCGGCCGCCAGCGTACCAGCCGCTATCGGGTGATGGGCGAAGGATCGACCTTCTGGCTCAGCGTCGTCAGCGCCGTCGCCATGCTATCCTTGTGGTGGCTCGCCACACACCTGCAGTGGGTCCGGCCGCTGTTCCTGCCCAAGCCCGAAACGATCTGGCTGGCGTTCAAGCAAGCCGCCGCCGGTGATCTCGACAATCACACCCTGTGGGTCCACTTCCTGTGGAGCATGTACCGCGTTTTCTCGGCGTTCACGCTGGCGGTTATCATCGGTATTCCGGTCGGCATCGCCATGGGCGTATCGCGCATAGCCCGCGGCATCTTCGATCCGCCGATCGAATTCTACCGCCCGCTGCCTCCCCTCGCCTACCTGCCGCTGATGATCATCTGGTTCGGCATCGGTGAACAGTCGAAGATCATGCTGCTGTTTCTCGCCACCTTCGCGCCTGTCGCGCTGTCAGCGCGGGCCGGTGTCCGTTCCGTCAGCCAGGAGCAGATCCAGGCCGCGCTGTCGATGGGCGCCAGCCGCGCGCAGGTCGTGCGCCATGTCATCCTGCCCGGCGCGATGCCGGAAATTCTGGTCGGCCTGCGCATTGGCATGGGCGTGGGGTGGACCACGCTGGTCGCAGCAGAAATGGTCGCAGCCGACGCCGGTCTCGGCAAGATGGTCTACAACGCCTCCAACTTCCTGCGCACCGACGTTGTCATCCTCGGCATCGTGGCGATCGGCTTCGTCGCCTACATCTTCGAGATGGTCATGCGCTGGCTCGAACGCACGCTGGTGCCGTGGAAAGGCCGTGGGTAGCAGATCCGCTGTCCCATTTCAGCGCATCAGCCGTGCACACGAGTTAGCCGTACTCCTGCGTTATCTCGACGATGTCAGAGGTACGGAGACGTTTCAGACATGGCAAAGCTCACGCTCTATCACATGGCGCCGTCACGTTCGGCGATCGTTCACTGGATGCTGGAGGAGGTCGGCCAGCCGTACGATCTGCACGTGCTGGATTTGCACAAAGGCGAAGGCCAGACCCCAGAATATCTCGCCATCAATCCGATGGGCAAAGTGCCGACCCTGAAGCACGGCGACACGGTGATTACCGAAGCGGCCGCAATTTGCGCCTACCTCGCCGACGAATTTCCTGGGGCGAAGCTGAACATTCCCGTCGGCACGCCCCAGCGCGGCGTCTATTTCAAATGGCTATTCTTCGGTCCGAGCTGCCTGGAGCCGGCAATCATGGATCACGCTTTCCCACGCCAAGATCCGCCGCCGTCCGGCGCACTCGGCTCCGGCAGCTACGAAACCGTCATCGAGATTCTCGCAAACGCGACCGGCGCGTCGAAGCCGTACCTGATGGGCGAGCAGTTTACGGCGGCCGATGTCGTCATCGGATCCGGCCTCTGGTGGGGCACCAGCTTCAATCTTCTCCCCAAACGACCCGAGTTCACAGCCTACATCGACCGCGTTACCCAGCGTCCCGCTTGGCAACGCGCCGCCGCCAAGGATGCCGAGTTGCAAAAGCAGCGGGAAGCCAATGCGTGAGAGTCGTTGCCCGCTGCGCTGGTTGGTGGCACGCTAGCTCGCATTCAATCTTCGGGCTGACTTAAAAAACGCAGGGAGATGACCATGGCAGATGTCACGATCACGCGGGAAGATGGACCGACGCGGGGTCGGTACGTAGGGCGTGTTGCCGGCGTAGATGCGGAAGCCGAGCTCACCTACAGCCGATCAAGTCCGACACTGATCATCGCAGACCATACCGGCGTACCGGATGCATTCCGCGGCCAGGGGGTCGGCCTGAAGCTGGTTGAACAGATGATCGCCGACGCGCGGGCGCAAGGGTTCAAGATTTTCGCGCTATGCCCGTATGTCAAAGCACAGTCGCAAAAGCATCCGGAGTGGAATGACGCCTTCCAGAGTTGACGCGTCGACTTGGGCCAACTAGGCAGCGCCAGCAGCGTAAAACGGGCCAGCACATCGAATTGCTGGCCCGAGCGTTGGCGGCCTGCGGCCGTTAGTTGAAGATGTTCTTGATCGTATCCCAAATGCTGCCGCCACCCGCAGAGGCCTGCGCGGGGGCTCCGCCACTTGCCGCAGCCGGTGCCGGCGCCGATCCGCTCGACACCTGCGACATGCGCACGGTGTCCTGCGTGACTTCCTTGAACAGCTTCATCTGCGCCAGCGTGGCCGGTCCGGCCAAGCCATCCACCTTCAATCCGTTGCTCGACTGATAGGCCGAAACGGCCTTGGCCGTTCCCCCGCCGAACTGGCCGTCGGCGGTGATGCCCAGCTTCTCCTGCAGCGCCTTGACCGCGTTGCCCTTGGTGCCCTGCTTCAGCAGAACCAGTTCATACAGGCCCATCGACATGAACGTATCCGGGCCGGCAACGCCGTCGGCAGCAAGCCCGTTCTTGGTCTGCCACTCCTTCAGCGCCGTTTCAGTTTTCGGTCCGAATTCGCCGTCAACGGGAACACCAAGCTTGGCCTGAAGCCGGCGAACCGGCTCACCGGAAAGGCCCTTCTTGAGAATGGACATCGTATCGTTCTCCTGCTGATGTCAGTATCCAGCGCAGCCTAGAGCGCGAAGGTAGCGTTAGAAAGCGTGTATTAAACCCGTGTGATACGGATCATGTTCCCGAGCCGTTCATTTTGCGCTGCACGCGTTGGTCAAAACGCGCAACGTTAACCACCACGCGCTGATGCGTGCCATCGCCGATGACTTCGCTATCATCGCGCGCCTCGACGCGGAACGTCACCGTGCGTCCCTCGACGGCCGTCACCTCCGCCGTGGCCGTGACCGTCAGGCCGACAGGCGTCGCGGCGAAATGGCGAACATCGAGATGAATACCAAGGCTCTGATGTCCCTCCGGCAGCAAATGCTCGATTGCAGCCAGGGCCGCCGCCTCGATCACGTTGATCATCACCGGGGTAGCCAGTACGGCAATCCGCCCCGAGCCGACGCGGGGTGCCGTGTGCTCGGCCGCCACGACCAACTGGGCGTTGCCGTTCAGTCCCGGCGTTAACTGTGAAAGATCGGTCATCGTTCGCGCATGCAATCCAGTTTTATCTGTGCACGTTGTTACACCAACGCACCTCGTCTGATCTTAACGATCTGGTGGTCACGATAGCACGCGGGCGTTGACCGGCCACGCATTTCGCGGTCGCTGTCGGCATCATTGGAGAGCCGCCCCATGCTGCACAAGAAGCTGCCGCGCACCATCACGATCCTGGCGTCCATGGCAGGCACAGCGATGCTCAGCATTGCCGGCACGCACAAAGCCGCCGCAGACGGCCTGTCGCCGCCGCAAACCCCCGGCGTCGCGATCGCAGCCGGCCAGATAGAGACTGCCATCGCGCGTCTCGACAATCTGTCGGCCGACATCATGTCGCGCACAGGCATTCCCGGCATGGCTGTCGCCGTGGTTCATGACGGTCAGGTGGTCTACGCGAAAGGCTTCGGCGTGCGGAAGGTTGGCGACGGTGCCACCGTCGATGCCGATACAGTGTTTCAGATCGCATCCGTCTCGAAGTCCGTCAGCGCCACGGTGATCGCGCATCAGGTCGGCAAAGGCGTCGTGCAGTGGGATACACCGCTGATCCGCCACCTGCCGGGCTTCAAGCTACGCGGCCCTTACGTCACACAGCACGCGACCATCGGCGATCTGTTCGCGCATCGCTCGGGTCTTCCGGACCATGCCGGCGATGACCTGGAGGATCTCGGCTACGATCGCGCGCAGATCCTGGAGCGACTGCGATTTCTTCCGCTATCGCCCTTCCGCACCAGTTATGCCTACACCAACTTCGGCCTTACCGCCGCGGCCGAAGCTGTGGCCGTCGCATCCGGACAGGATTGGGCGACGCTGGCTGAAGAGACGATCTACAAACCGCTCGGCATGACGACGACGAGTTCACGGTTCGCGGATTTCGCCAATCGCCCGAACCGCGCCGCGCCGCATGTCAAGGTCGGCGCGCGCTATGAAACGAAGTTCCAGCGCCAGCCCGACGCCCAGTCTCCTGCCGGTGGCGTCAGTTCGTCGGTCCGCGACCTTGCCCGCTGGATGACGATGGTGATGCAGAACGGCACTTTCGCAGGCCGGCAGATCATCCCCTCCGACGCCCTGCTGCCGGCCATCACCGCGCAGACGATTTCCAGCCCCTCATTTGCGGTCGACGCGCGCCCCGGCATGTACGGCTATGGCTTCAACGTCGGCGTTACGGCATCCGGCCGCATGGAACTGAGCCATTCCGGCGCATTCGTGCTCGGCGCTGGCACTGCGTTCCGGATCTGGCCGCAAGCCAGGGTCGGTATCGTCGTACTGACCAATGCGGCCCCGATCGGCGCGCCCGAAGCGCTCAGCATGAGCTTCGGAGATCTCGTTCAGTTCGGCAAAGTGACGCGCGATTGGCTTGACGCGTTTGCCGCCCCCTTCGCCAGTATGGCGGCCCCGACGGGTGCGTTGGTCGGTCAGCCGCGACCGAAATCCCCATCACCACCCGTCGCGGCAACGCTTTACACCGGCACGTACGGCAACGCCTACTATGGCGAAGCCGTCATCAGCGAACGCGATGGCACGCTGATCCTGACACTCGGCGCTGCCCGCATCGCACTGCCACTCACCCACTGGGACAGCAACGACTTCACGATCGCTCCGGTCAGCGAGAACGAGGCGCCTGGCTCGATCTCTCGCGTCAGATTTGCCGGGGGTGGTCGATCGCCAGCGCAAGCGCTGACGATCGAATACCTCGATGAAAACGGTCTCGGCACCTTCGTGCGGAAATGACGCCGGATCAAAGCTGACCGGCATCGCCCCAGTTGTCGAGCCGTGCCACGTACTCCGGATCCTCGTAGCGCGCGGGATGGAACGCCGGCGCATAGTCCGGCAGTTCACCACCCGTCAGATAGCGCGCCATGAGATCGCCACCCGCGCACGACGCCATGACGCCGAAGCCCGAGAACGCGCCGGAAACGAACAGACCATCGACCGGCAATGGCCCGATCAGCGGACGGTTCTCGCGAGTCTTCAGGTAGTAGCCGCCATCGACGAACGGGCGAACGCCCTTGTCGATCGCGCTTTGCATCCCCGGCAGCATCGTCGTCAAACCGCGTAGAACGATATCGCTGTAGTTGGGATCCTCGGGCAGCGGGAAGATCACCTCAGCCGGACTGTTCTCGTACGTATAAAGCCCAAGGAACGTTGCGCTGGCGCCCGTGCCGTCAGGCCGGCCATGCGCACCGGAAGGGAACGTGTCCAGGAGCCAGCGGGTGCTTTCATCCTCGGCAAGCGCCTCGCGCTCTTCCGCGTTCCACGGCAGCTTCTGCTCGTCGAGCCAGATCATCATTGGCGCGTGACGGGGTATCGAACCCGAGACGTCACTGATGCTGATCTTGTGATGCAGTTCAGCGAAGATCGGCAGCTTCAGACCGAGCATGTCCAGCATCTTGGGCAGCAACGGCCCTGCAGCGATCACCAGCTTGTCTGCCGCGATGGCGCGACGTTCGCCGCCCTGTTCGATCTCGATGCCGCTCACACGCCCGCCGCTGGTATCGACGGCGACGACCTCGCCGCGAATAAGCTGAACGCCCTTCTCGCGCGCGGCCTCCAGCATCGCCATGCCAAGCTGCTGCGCGCTCATCCAGCCGGCGCGGCGGACATGCGCCACAGCCAGCGTCTCAGGATTGAGATAGGGGAAATGCTTCTGGATGAGCGATTTGTCGGTGATGTAGTCCGCACCCGTAAGGGGAAATTCGAAGCCACTTTCCGGCGACGGCAGATAGTCACTGTCGGGCTTGTCGTGCACCCGCACGGGTCCGCCGCCGCGCTTCTCGGCGCTGACCGCCATCTCGTGCAACCAGGACACCTTGCCGGGGTCGGCTGTGGCAAACAGGTAACCGCGGCGATTGAGATGGATTCGATTGTCGGTCTCCCGCGCGATCTCCTCGATGAGGTCGATGCTGCGGTTCATGTATGCGGTCATCTGCCAATCGGGACCGGGCCACCAGTTCCGATAGGCCTCGGTCGATTTGTCGGACGTCAGCGATAGCGGATTATCCCGCTCGATGATCGCGACGTCGGTGTGGCCGTGCTTGACCGCGAGGAAATAGGCGGCCGCGACGCCGGCCATTCCGCCCCCACAGATAACCACCTTCGATGACGTATCAGCCATGCGTATTGTCCAGTGCGCTAAGAAGGGCGCCGAAAGCGCCGGTTAGAGGAGCCCGATGAGCATATCGGACACCCCACCGTCATAGCCAACATTGGCCCCGCGCGGCAATGATACATCGCCGCGCTGCCTGCGGGCAGGCCCGCAAGGTTCGATCATCCAAGTCAATGATTGAAGCCCGTGCTTGCAATGCGAGACACGATATCCTTGACGACAAAGCCCGCACCGAGAGCACTGAGGTGGTTATCGTCATAGTACAGCGCCTGCAAATTCAACGAGGCCAGGCATCTTCCCTGGCGCCACGTGTTGCAGAACATCCTTTCAGGATAAACACGGAGCAAGCGGTCAGCTTCTCCCACCTCATCCAATGCCGCGATGGCGCTCCGATTCCGCCGCGCAAAAACGTCGTGACTGGTGCTCACGTCTTCCTTCAACGTGCCGATCATGTGCAGCTTCGCCATGTAGTTCGGGACATCCCACCCGACCTCGGGAATAGGGTACACCAGGATCACGGTCTTTCCGGCGTCGAGGAGCTCGCGTACGCCATCCCGTATCGCTTCAGCCAAACTCAGCGGCTGCCCTTCGCGCACGACATCCGACTCGAACACGGTTGGCATGCCGTATTCGATACCCCCTTCCTCGTTGTCGAACCGACCGGCTTCGAATTTGGGAGCCCAACGCGTCGCAATAACCACATGGCGCAAAAGGGGACTGCGGATGAGATGATCGAACACTGCATCCTGCCGCTCGCAGCGATCTGCCGCGCCGACGCGTTTGAAGTGCCTGACCGGCGGACAACCTGCGACGTGCAGATCAGCAACGCTCAAACCCTTCTCGCTGAGGGCACGCCCAAGCGGTCGCACAAGTGCGCGAGCGTGTGAATCCCCAATAATTGCTACGGAAACATCGCCATCGCCGTAGGTGCAAGCGTTTTCCAGCGGACCAGAACGACGGGTCTTGCACTGCATTTCGCGCTCGATCCGCGCATCGTCCGCATTGATTGCCAGGAACTGGTCTGTCGGGAACCTGTCCGCAAATCCCTTCGTCAGGCGGCCGGCAGCAAAGAAACCAATCAGCAGCGCAGCCGAAACCGCACCCCAAGTCATCAACGCAGGCATCCTCACCATCTGACGATTGCGGAACGGTTGTTCAACGAACCGCCATGACAGGTAGGCCAGCACGAAGGTCGCGATCACGAGCGACGCGACGAGCCCGACTCCGGGATCCGACAGGCTCCGGAGCCGCGCAAATACCAGCAGCGGATAATGCCACAAGTAAACGCTGTAGCTGATAAGCCCGATGCCCACGAAAACGGGCCGCGACAGCAGCATGTTGACGAAAGTGCCCTGGATAGCGAACGCGATAACCATCCCGGCCCCCAGCACCGGCAACAGCGTATAGCTGCTCGGATAAGGCGTGAGCGGATTGAAGGTAAGAACAGCGAACACAATGAGCCCGAGCCCGGTCAGGCCACCGAGCTCCGCAACCATCCTGTGATGGGCGACACCGGCGCTGTTGCCGTGAACGGTCCAGTATGCAACGAGCGCGCCTACCAGCAATTCCCAAGCCCGTGTCGGAAGCAGGAAGAAGCCCCACGACGGCGGCGCGTTCCAGGTCCACGGCATCGGCCTTGCGCCCGGCTCCACTTCGAAATTGCCGCCGATGAACGCCAGCAGGAAACTGGTGATCGCAAGGATGGCAAGCGCCAGCGCCACGGACTGCCGCGCCACGCGGTACAGCAGCAGGAGCAGCAGCGGGAACAGAATGTAAAACTGTTCCTCGACCGCCAGGCTCCAGGTGTGCAGCAGCGGCTTCAGCTCAGCAGCGCGATCGAAATAGCCGCTTTCCAGATAGAACTGGATGTTTGAGGAAAATAGCAGCGTGGTCAGCACGCTGGTCGCGAACGCCTTCATGTCCTCGGGCATCATCCAGAGGTAGGCGAACGGAAGACATGCCAGAATAACGAGAAACAGCGCAGGGAGGATGCGTCGTGCTCGCCGTTCGTAAAATGACCGCAGGGAAAACGTGCCCGCCTCGATATCCCGCATGATCAGCGAGGTGATCAGAAACCCGCTGATTACGAAGAACACGTCCACGCCGACGAAGCCGCCGCTGAACCCGCTGATGCCCGCGTGACACAACACTACCGGCACCACAGCGACGGCCCGGAGGCCGTCAATCTCTCTGCGATAGATCAAGCTCAGTCCCCCCTGAGCCCGTCATAGCAACGACACGCCACCGCGTCACGCTGCGTCGCGCGGGTGTCCCAAACGATCCTCAGCAGCGGATCATGTTACGTGCGCCCTTGCCCTCGCGGATGGTCAGGTTGTTGCCGCGCACCGCGAGCGTCATGGTGTGGCGCTGGCGATCACCCTCGACGCTGCATACCACGCGCACCCGCCAGGCGCTGGCGCTGGTACGATTGACCCTGGTGAACCGGCAATGCGCCTCGTGCTGATCGTAGCGCTTTGCCCCCAGAATCAATGGTGCAGCCGGCATGCTCTGATCGACCAGGCATTGCAGCGGGTTCGAGGCCCACTTGCCGACATAGGTCGGTGTCTGCGCCTGCGCGCCGGTCGCCGTCAGGCCCGCGATCAGACCCAGCAATATCAGTGACTTTTTCATGTTCCCCCCTCGTGTTCCCCCGATGATACGGCATCCGCGCCGTCATCGTCCCGCGCCGCGACTATGGATGTTGATATCCAGGTCCACGGCATCGATGCAGCTCTGTTCCGCGCGGTGCGCCCTGCCCGTATGCCAGGGACCATCACGCAGCCGCGTCTCCCGCACCTCCGCCAGATTGAGGCAGCGCCATTCGCCGCGACGCGGCAGCGTTGTGCGCGTCTCGCCGGCGAACTGGAAGGCCAGCACCCGCTCCGCCCCGTGCTTATGCCCGATGATATGTGGACAGAGCGCGCGCCAGCGGCCGTGATAGACGCACGTCACCTGCTTTTCCTCGACGATCGCCTGGCGGAACAGCCGGTAGGTTGCCGATGTCATGCGCTGCAGATGGCGCCGAGCCAAGGGGCGTTCAAGGCGGATCATCGCGCCGTCGCATACCAACCGGGGTCCGTGCACAACCTGCCAAGCGCGATTGGCTGCTTACCCTGGTTGTCCGGCGGTTCGGGAGGCAGCCGTAAATCCCAGGAAGCGGAGCGGCGGTCCGTGATCTTGGAGGAATGCGGACCAGTTCTCTCGCGCGCCTTCGGCACGCTGTTGTGGCGCGCCTTCGGCACGACCCCACCGCCGCTGGCGACGCGGCATGCAGCAACGGCATGACCCCGCAGCCTCCGCCGCGCGAACCTCCACCAGTGCGAAGCCAGCCATGCCGAAGACGTGCGCAAAGGATGTCCCGCACATCCACCGTGCACGTGTTGGCTATCCGGTCCATCAACCGAATGCCGCTTCGCACTTTTCCAGTCCAGTTGATGGGTACCGGTCTTGAGAGAAGGCGCAGCTCCCGCCCGCGGACGCCCAAGCTCGCGCCGGCCCCCGGGATGGGCGGGATGAGGCGGAGCGTAAGGGGAGGAAAGTGGGGCGGGGATAAAATAGGGCCGATAGCACAACCACCTTCGGTTTTCGCTACATCCGTTACTCGTAGTTTATGGCCTAGACAAAGACTCTTTGGGCAAATTTTGGCATCATTTGGCTTTCGTTTCTTCCTTTAAATATCGCCATTTATAACACTAACGACCAATTATCTGCCATCTTTGCTACTCTTCGGCCCTCATCCATCCGGAACATAATCCGAACATCGTCTTGACAAAAGGACGTGCACAACATAGTTAATTCAGCATAAATAAGGAGGAACTAGCGTATGCTTACAGATCGGTACCTATCGAGCGTCAAAAATGTTGGCGCAATATTTGAGCAGATAGTCAAAGGAACGGCGCCGCAGGTATTTAATGTGGAACATCTAGCGAGCTTAGGATTTTCCAGCAGTAACGACCGCGCAGTTGTTCCTCTACTGAAGACGCTTGGTTTTCTGTCAGAGTCCGGCCAGCCCACACAGAGATACCATGACTATCGTGCTGGTGGGGCGCAGGCCAGAGCGGTGCTGGGCGAAGCCTTACTCGAAGCATATGAGGACCTATTCCACATAAATGCGAATCCAACGGATGCAGATAGGGAAGCCGTACACGGCAAATTCAAGACAACTCACAATGCCACGGACCGTGTTGCGGAAATGCAGGGCATGACTTTCTATGCGTTGCTAAAGCTGGCTGACTTAGAGTCAGCCAGACGGAGGAAAATATCTGGCTCCGCCGCCGCGATATTGACTAACTCACCCGTCGTTCAGCACACAGAATCGCAGGATAAAATGTCAACTCAAAGAAAATCCGGGGTTGCATTGAATTATAACATTCAAGTTCACCTCCCGGCGACAAAAGAGATTGAAGTATACAATGCGATTTTCAAATCCTTGAGGGAGAACATCATTGACTGAGATCGCATCAGACGTTCGGCAATGGTTATTTCGAGCAATGATGTTCGAAGCTGATGCCGAAATATTCCGAACCGCTGGCGTTCGGATAGGTGCAGATCAAACTGACGTCGAAGCTAAGTTGATGGAGGAAGTGCTTCGACCTTTCCCAATCCAACTTAGATCTGAGTCGATGAGGATGACACGACTATATGCCCTGATTTATTGCTTCGAGAATTCCGTGCGACAATTGATTGGGCAAAGACTCACTGAGCTTCGTGGATCGGATTGGTGGACAACAGAAGCGGTACCTAACAAAGTGCGTGCGTTAGCAGATTCTCGGAGGGACAGAGCGAATGGCAATAGTTGGCTAGAGGGCGAAAAATCAGATCCACTTCAGTTTATAGAGTTCGGACATCTCGCCGATATAATCATAGCTAATTGGGACGAATTTGCTGACTTAGTTCCATCCCAACATTGGCTTAAACAGAGGATGGACGAGCTCGAACAGGCCCGCAATTATATTGCTCACAATCGACTTCTGATGCCGGGCGAGTTTCGACGCCTCGAAAGCCACGTTGCCGATTGGCTTCGGCAGGTTGGCGTTTAACTCCGACGCCCAATTGTGGGCAACCTGGACAGCCTATGGTGTCAGGAGTCGGTTTGACGGAACCGTTAGCCATTCATACGCCGGTGTCACCGCCCTCTGCAGCCATGTGTTCAAGTGTTTAGCCACTTGTGGCGACGCGTGAGACTTGATGGTGAAACGATGCCATCCATCGTGGGTCCCGGCCTTCGCCGGTGAAGGATGCGGGTGCGGGTGAAGGAGAGGTTGGCGAGGGCGGTTCTGCGAGCTTCGTCACGGCAGTGCCGGTCCTGCTTCGGTGAAGATTGAAGGCTGGTGCGTGCCTCATCTACCACGCATGTGCCATCAGACGCTCTGGCGTTGCCTATCCGCGGGGCTGTCGGCAATCGCACCGGTTGGCGGATCGAACAGGTTTCGCCACTCGGGGTTCATGCTCGCGACGAGCCGCACTTTCCAAGCGCGCTGCGGCGGATGGCGTCGGGCATCGTCTGGTGGAATTCGTAGTAGACGAGCAGCTTCACGCCGTTGCGTTTGGTGAAGCCGTCGATCAACCCGTGCGTGTGCTGCGCCATGCGGTCGGCGGGTGCACTGGTGACGCCGATATACAGCACGCCGTTGCGCTTGCTCGCGAGGATGTAGACGCAGGGGTGCATGGGCTGTGTCCGAAGCGGGAGGAGATTGTCCTGCAACGGAGGACTTTTGGGCAACTGGAGATGTGCTTGGCTACGCGCGTTCCGCTTCACTACCCGTTCTGGTACTAGCGGTTAGCGCACCTGCTGCGCGGTGCGCCGTCCTTCCCCATTCCGTCATCCCGGCGAAGGCCGGGACCCACGAGGCTATCGACTTGTGCCACGTGGCTTCGGTGCGCTCGATCTACGCGGGGACGAGAACAGGTGGCGAGCCCGGTATTCTCCGCTGACGTAGCGTTGGCGGAGACTGGCGTGGGTCCCGGCCTTCGCCGGGATGACGGTAGAGTGTGGGAGCGCTTCGCATCTCGACTTGCGCCGGAACGGAGAGGTTAGTGCCCTATTCCGCAGCCTGTCGCTTCCCACCGTTCCCTTTCCCAACCTTCGCCTGCCCACCGGCGCTCTTAACCTGCGCGCCACCAGCCCGTCTGCTCAGCAATTCCTTCAGATACTTGCCGGTGTAGCTGTCCTTCGCCTTCGCCACGTCCTCGGGTGTGCCTTCTGCTACGATGCGGCCGCCGCCGTCGCCGCCTTCGGGGCCGAGATCGATGATCCAGTCGGCGGTCTTGATGACCTCCAGGTTGTGCTCGATCACCGCCAGCGTGTTGCCGGCATCGGCCAGCTCGTGCAGTACCTCCAGCAGCTTGGCGACGTCATGGAAGTGCAGGCCGGTGGTCGGCTCGTCCAGGATGTACAGTGTGCGCCCTGTCGCGCGGCGTGACAGCTCCTTGGCCAGCTTGATGCGCTGCGCCTCGCCGCCCGATAGCGTCGTCGCCTGCTGGCCGCTCTTGATGTAGCCGAGGCCGACGCGCGCCAGCGTCTCCAGCTTGTCGCGGATCGACGGCACCGCCTTGAAGAACTCGGCCCCCTCCTCCCCCGTCATGTCGAGCACGTCGGCGATGGTCTTGTCGCGGAACGTCACCTCCAGCGTCTCGCGATTGTAGCGCTTGCCCTTGCACTGGTCGCAGGTGACGTAGACGTCGGGCAGGAAGTGCATCTCGATCTTGATGACGCCGTCGCCCTGGCAGGCTTCGCACCGGCCACCCTTGACGTAGAACGAAAAGCGGCCCGGCGCGTAGCCGCGCGCCTTGGCCTCGGGCAGGCCGGCGAACCACTCGCGGATCGGCGTGAAGGCACCGGTGTAGGAGGCAGGGTTCGAGCGCGGCGTGCGGCCGATCGGCGACTGGTCGATGTCGATGACCTTGTCGAGATGCTGCAGGCCCTCGATGTGGTCGTGCGCGCCGGGGTGCTCGCGGGCGTTGTTGAGCTTGCGC
>JAEZBU010000389.1 GCA_023426855.1 Pseudomonadota bacterium
ATTTACGGTGACGCATTCGACAAGCTGTGCTGACCAACAGGCCACTTTCGCGTTGGCGATCCAGCCCCTATCATCGCGCATCAAAGATAACTCAAATCAAGCCCAATCGGCTCTCGATGAGGAAACGACATGCGCGCCGCGGTTTTGACAGAAGTCAATAAGCCATTGGAAATCCTGGATCTCGAACAGGAGGGTCCGAAGGCCGGTGAGGCGCGCGTTAAGGTCCGGGCCGCCGGCGTGTGCATGAGCGACTGGCACATCATGAACGGCGACTGGCCTCTGCCGCTGCCGATGGTGCTTGGCCATGAAGCCGCCGGTGAGGTGGTCGAGACCGGGCCGGGCGTGACCAATGTGAAGGTCGGCGATCACATCATCTTCTCGTTCCGCCCCCATTGCGGCCATTGCCCGTACTGCTCCCGCGGCCGCACGGTGCTCTGCACCGGCCATAACGATACGCCCCGCTGGGGCATGCACGACGGGACATCGCGCATCAAGCTGAACGGCGAGCCGGTGAACGTCATGGCCCGTATCGGCACCTTCTCTGAGTATGTCGTCTGCCCGGCTGAGCAGCTCGTGCCGGTGCGCAAGGATCTGCCCTGGACGCACGCCGCCATCATCGGTTGCAGCGTCGCGACCGGTGTCGGCGCCGTGATCCGCCATGCCGAGGTTCCCGCCGGCTCCACGGTTCTCGTCATTGGCTGTGGCGGCGTTGGGCTCAATGTCGTGCAAGGCGCCAAACTCGCCGGAGCCAAGACCATCATCGCCGCCGACCTTCTCGACAACAAGCTCGAGTACGCCAAGGCATTTGGCGCCACGCATACGATCAACGCCCGCAACGAGGATGTCGTTGCTGTGGTCCGCGAACTGACTGGCGGCCTCGGTGCCGAATACGCCTTCGATGCGATCGGCAGCGAGAAAACCGCGACCCAGGTCGTGGAGGCGGTCGGTCCTGCGGGTCACGCCGTCCTGGTCGGCATTCCCGCGTTCAGCGCCACCGCGCCGGTCGGGTTGTCGAACATGGTCTATCTGGAGAAGAAGCTCACCGGCACCTACTACGGTTCGGTGCGCCCCAACATCGACTTCGGCATCCTGGCCGATCTCACCATGGACAAGCGCATCAACCTCGACGACCTGATCAGCCGCACCTACACGTTCGATCAGATCAACGAAGGCTTCGACCTGCTGCGCTCGGGCGGCGTTGCCCGCGGCGTCATCCTGTTCAATTGACGCTTGGCATCCGCTGTCATTCCCCAAGCGCGCCCAGACAACGGCGCGCTTGGGAGCGGCCAGATCAGGCTGGAACTCAGCCGTCTTCGTACTTGAACGAGACCTTCAGCTTCACGCGATAGGCCTCGACCTTTCCGTCCTCGATAACCAGATCCTGTTCGGTCACTTCCGCCACGCGCAGATCTCTCAGGGTTTTCGACGCGCGCTCGACGGCCGATTTTGCCGCTTTCTCCCACGAGTCACTGCTGGTGCCGACGAGTTCGATGATTTTGTAGACGCTCTCTGCCATTGAATCCTCCCAAGACAAGATACGCTTTCGACAAAGGCTTGCTGAGATCATTCCAAAGCATGCGGATTGTAGGCTGGCTGTAGAAACTCGACAATCGGCGCCGGAGTTGCGACTCTGAGCGACACCTTGCTGACCGCATCAGAAACTGAACAAGCAGGACACATGTCGGAACCTGAAGCCAACTCACCACCGCTGACCCGCGAGTCCTATAATCACTGGACCAGGGTCTCGATGCGTTACTGCGACCAGGATCCTATCGGCCATATCAACAATGCCGCCATGGCTGCCTACATCGAGCAGGGCCGGGTCGCGTTGGTCTATCCGATGCTGCAGGCGGCAAACGCGACGCACATCGAGTTGGTCATCGCGCGCCTCATCATCGACTATCGCGCCGAGCTGACCTTCCCCGGAATGATCGAGATCGGCTCGCGCGTCGCGCGCCTCGGCGGCAAGTCGTTTGTCCTGCATCACGGCGTGTTCAAGGGCGGTGAAGAAACCTGCGCCGCAACCGCGCAATGCATCATGGTCTACTTCGACAAGACCAAGCGCCAATCGATGTTGCCGCCGTCAGATGTCCGCCAATCCCTGGAACGCTTCATGGCGGAACAACCGGCGTGAATCACCTGTTGCGGATTTACCGCGAGCGATCGAAACAGCAGCTTCTCAGGGAACCTTTCCGTCATCTGACCGTTATGGTTGTACCGGTCACATAGAGGACTGGTAGCAGCGGGACCTGCCCCGGGAGCGATGCGCGGCGTATCCTCCTGGGGTTCCGCGGAAGCCTATTTTCGATCTTTCCCAACATACGGCGGCGCACCAGGGTTCAGGCTATCAATGTAAGCCAGCAGGGCGCGTGCCTCCTCCCGCGAGAATTCGAACATCGGCATTTCATCGTGGCCGGCAAACACCCCGGTCTGCGCGGCGTCGATCAGCATCGGGATCGGATACGCATCCCGAAATTCGCGGAATGGCGGCGTAATGCTGTGCGGGCTTTCATCGTCGGTGCCAACGGCGTGGCAGTGGCTGCATTTGGCCTGCGCCAGCGTCCGCCCAAACGCAATGTCGGGCGCATCCGTAGCAGATGCCGTGTTGGCGAACATCATGCCAATCGCGCCGAGAGTGAAAATCCAGCCTGCTTTCACGATCCGCCCCACATCGTAGTCAAAGTGAGCACGTGGCACGCGTTTCATCCATCGCCGCATTGATCCGGCGCAAGCCGCCACGCACTTGTTCAAGCCAGATCGCTCAGGATTTTTCATCCAGCTCGGCGAACACGCGCCGGGCGATGCGGAAGCATTCGACGCCCGCGGGCATGCCGGCATAAACCGCGATCTGGTGCAGGATGGATTGGATTTCGTCCCGACTAACGCCATTACGGATCGCACCGCGCAGGTGGAGTTCCCACTCCTCCATGCGATTGACACCCGCAATCAGCCCGAGATTGATCATCGAGCGCGTTTTGGCGGGAATCCGCTCATCGCCCCAGATGTTGCCCCAGCAGTACTCGTTGAGCATGTCCTGGAACGGCTTGTTGAAGTCGTCGGCCGTCGCAAGAGCCTTCTCGACATACGCCTCTCCGAGCACCGCCTTGCGCTTCGCGAGCCCCGTTTCCCAGATTTTCTTGTCCATCCCATTTTTCCTTTGGATGCGAATTCTCCCAAGCCGGCCGGTACTGTATATGAGATCGGCTTATCACGTCATCGCCGCGTCGGCTTTGCAGCATCCGCGTTGTGCCGCGCCCAGAAACACTTCGCTCGACTGTCCATCGCATGAGCCGTTTCGGCATACCCAATCCACGCACCATCGGCCTGCTGGCGCTTTGCCAGGGCTTCTTCATGTCCGTTCAGGCGGCGTCGATCGCGACGACGCCACTCGCGGGGCATGCGCTGCTCGGTGTCGACAAAAGTCTGGCGACGTTTCCGATCTTCCTGGTGCACATCTCGATCATGCTCACGACCATGCCCGCGTCGCTGCTGATGGGCAGGATCGGGCGCCGTGGTGGGTTCAGCGTCGGCGCGATGTGCGGGATTCTATCCGGCGGCGTTTCGGTCGCGGCCATCTACACGCAAAGCTTCGCGCTGCTCTGTCTCGGCGCGATATTCCAAGGCATGGCGGCAGCCTTCGCCTGGTATTTCCGCTTTGCCGCCGCCGATTCCGCCGAACCGTCCATGCGCGGCAAAGTGATCTCGCTGGTCATGCTCGGTGGCGTGCTGGCTGGTTTTATCGGGCCGCAGACCGCGAAATGGGCGGTCAACTGGCTCGATCCGTTCGTGTTTGCCGGCGTCTACGTGA
Organism: Pseudomonadota bacterium; assembly: GCA_023426855.1. Taxonomy (GTDB): domain Bacteria; phylum Pseudomonadota; class Alphaproteobacteria; order Rhizobiales; family Hyphomicrobiaceae; genus ZC4RG25. Next base: position 3,809 of record JAEZBU010000389.1, read on the forward strand.
TGGTGTCGGTGTTCTCAGCCGTCGTGCTTGTTCTGGTGCAGGGCATCAACATTCCGAACCTGACCGCCGCCCAGAAAGCCGAAGGCGGACGCCCGCTCCGCGAGATCATGCGCCAGCCCACCTATATCGTCGCGCTCACATCCTCGATGTGCGGCTATGGCGTGATGACGCTCGTCATGTCGGCAACGCCCCTGGCCATGCTGGCCTGCGGTTTCGGTTTCCAGGATAGCGCCACCGTGGTCCAGGCGCATGTCATCGCGATGTTCCTGCCGTCGTTCTTCACCGGCAGCTTGATCCAGCGTTTCGGCGTGCTGCCCATCATCGCGTGCGGGGCTGTGATCCAGATTGCCTGCGCCATCGTCAACCTGTCGGGAATCGAGTTCTGGCACTTCTTCCTCGCCAACGTGCTGGTCGGGGTCGGCTGGAATTTCACATTCGTCGGCGGCACCACATTGCTGACCAGCACCCACCGTCCGGTGGAACGCGCCAAGGTCCAAGGCAGCCACGACTTCGCGGTTTACGGCACGACGGCCATGGCGGCCGGCGCATCCGGTATCCTGCAAGCGAACATCGGATGGACCATTGTGAACCTCGCCGCGCTGCCGCTGATGGGCATCGTGCTGTTCGCAGTGCTGTGGCTGATGCAGCATCCGGAACTGGACACGGCAAAGCGCAACAGCGGAGGCTGAGCGCACTCAACACGCCGGCGCGTGCAATCGCGGCGTCAGGCCAAGCCTGAGCAGGGCAATGATCGCGGGCGGTGTAAGAACCTCCACGATCCTGGTCGCGACCAGCTCTTGCGGCGCGGCGTAGCCATCATGGCTCCAAGGAAAAAGGCAACCGCTACCAACCAGATGCGCGCCATCCGCATCGCGCACCATGCATCCGGGCGGTAAGTCACCGAGCCGCGCCGAGAACACGCGCTTGCCGCCATCCGGCAGCAGCCGCTCCGCGTGTAGAACGCGATCCATATCCGCGGCCTTGGGCGCTGACGGACTGCCGTGAGCCTCAGCCCATAACTCCGCGAAGCGCACGGCATCGCCGCGCCGACACTCGAAACACGGCCGATGCCCAGCAGCAAGCGCGGTTGCCTCGTCGAGAAAGAACAGCTCCGTATAACGACGAGGGGCCATCACCTGGCGGTGACGGCCCCTGAACTCCAGTTCGCAACAGATCCATTGCCGCGACACCCACCGCCGGCCGGTCAAAGCCTTATCGGCGGTGTGAAAACAGCCGCCGCGATTGCCCATCATCGTGCCCCGCGCCGGGCTCGCGACGATCTCCCCCTCAGGTGTTACGCGGTTCTGGAAGGGCATGGGCTCCCGGGCTTATGATTTCCGATCACGCTGTCCCAGCGTGCGCAGGCGCAGGGCGTTGAGGCGGATGAAGCCTTCGGCGTCCTTCTGGTCGTAAGCGCCGCGGTCGTCCTCGAAGGTGACGAGTGTCGACGAATACAGCGACTTCGGGCTGGTGCGGCCGATGACGATGACATTGCCCTTGTAGAGCTTCAGTCGAACCTCGCCCTCGACGTGCTCCTGGCTCTTGTCGATCAGCGCCTGCAGCATCTCGCGCTCCGGGCTGAACCAGAAGCCGTTGTAGATCAGCTCCGCATAGCGCGGCATGATCTCGTCCTTAAGATGCGCAGCGCCGCGATCGAGCGTGATCGACTCCATGGCGCGATGCGCGGTGAGCAGGATGGTGCCACCGGGCGTCTCGTAAACGCCACGCGACTTCATGCCAACGAACCGGTTCTCGACCAGGTCGAGGCGGCCGATGCCGTTGTCGCGGCCCAGCGCGTTGAGCTGGGTCAGCAGCGCAGCTGGCGACAGCTTCTTGCCGTTCAGGCTGACCGCATCGCCGCGCTCGAAACCGATGGTGATGACGGTGGCCTTGTCGGGTGCGTCCTCGGGGCTGATCGTACGCTGATAGACGATCGGCGGCGGCTCGACGCCCGGATCTTCCAGCACCTTACCTTCCGACGAGGAATGCAGCAGGTTGGCATCCACCGAGAACGGCGACTCGCCTTCCTTGTCCTTGGCAATCGGGATCTGATGCGTGCGCGCGAACTCGATCAGGTCCTCGCGCCCCTTGAACGACCACTCACGCCATGGGGCGACGATGCGGATCGACGGCTCGAGCGCGTAGTAGCCAAGCTCGAAGCGGACCTGATCGTTGCCCTTGCCGGTGGCGCCATGGCAGACGGCGTCGGCACCGGTCTGGCGCGCGATCTCGATCTGACGCTTGGCGATCAGCGGACGGGCGATCGATGTACCGAGCAGGTAGACGCCTTCGTACACGGCGTTGGCGCGGAACATCGGGAATACGAAATCGCGGACGAATTCCTCGCGCAGGTCATCGATGAAGATGTTCTCAGGCTTGATACCGAGCATCTCGGCCTTGCGGCGCGCCGGCTCCAACTCCTCGCCCTGGCCGAGATCGGCGGTGAACGTCACCACCTCGCAACCATATGTCTCCTGCAGCCACTTGAGGATGATCGACGTATCGAGACCACCCGAATAGGCGAGCACCACCTTGGAGATCTTGTCTCCGCCGGACTTTGCAGCCATCACCAGACCCGTTGTTCCATGACCCAATTTGCGGCGCACTATAGGAGCAGCCTGCCCGGCGTCCAAGAGGCGGTTTAAGGCTTAGACGACGGTACATTGTCCCGGAGGTCAACTCATGACGCGCGTCAATTTCTGGTACGATTTCGCCTCCACCTACTCGTTCCTCTCGGCCATGCGGATCGAGAAGCTGGCTCAGGACGCCGGGATCGCGGTGACATGGCGGCCGTTCCTGCTCGGCCCGATCTTCAAGGAGCAAGGCTGGACGACCTCACCCTTCAATCTCTACCCGGCCAAGGGGCGATACATGGTGCGCGACATCGAGCGCGTCGCCCAAGGCCGGGGACTGAGCTTCCGGCTGCCATCGATCTTCCCGGCGCATAGTCTTAAGGCCGCCCGGATCGGACTGGTCGGAGCGGCTGACGGCTGGATCGCGCCCTTCACGC
>JAEZBU010000153.1 GCA_023426855.1 Pseudomonadota bacterium
TCGCTGGATAGCCCTTTCGTGACGCGCAACCTGCATTGAGGTGCGCGCGTCGCCCTGCTGCATGCCGCGCCTCACGCAATCTCCCCGCTCGCGAAGCGATACTTGGTGTTGCAGAATTCGCAGGTCACGGAGATGGCGCCGTCGTCCTCCTTCATGTCCTGCAGTTCCTCTGCGCCGAAAGTCTGCAGCAGTTTCTCGACACGCTCGCGCGAGCAGCGGCAGTGCTCCTTCAACGGAATGGCAGAAAAAGCGCGTACGCCTTCGTCGGCGAACAGGCGATAGAGCAGGCGGTCGGGGGCCAGCATCGGATCGAGCAGCTCATGATCTTCGAGCGTTGAAGCCAGGATCTGTGTGCCGGTCCAGCGCTCATCATCCTCGCCAAGCAGGCGGCCGCCGTCATCCTCGTCATCACGGGCGAGATGCTCGGCAGCATCGACCGGCGGCATATACTGGATCAGCAACCCGCCGGCCCGCCATTGCCAGGTGCCGCCCGCGAAATGGCGCGCGACGCCGAGACGGATATAGGTCGGGATCTGCTCCGACTGCCGGAAGTAGGTGTGCGCAGCATCACCTAATGAACCACCTTCCAGTGGCACGATGCCCTGATAGCGATCCATGCTGCCGCCGGGATCGATGGTCATCGCCAGATGGCCCTTGCCGAGTAGGCGACCGGGTTCGTGATGTGCATCCTTGCCGAGTGCCGCGACGCGCTCCTTGTCGAAGCTGGCGTAGGCGCGCACGTGTCCCGGTTCCTCGAAGTCCACGACCAGCATGCCGACCGGACCGTCGGTCTTGGTCTGCAGGATCAGGCGTCCCTCGAATGCGCTGTCGAACTTCAACGCTGAGCCGAGCACGGCAGTCATCGCCACCGCCTCGCCGAGCAAATGGCTGACGGGTTCGGGATAGTCATGGCGATTGAGGATGCCATCGACCAGCGGGCCGAGGCGCACAAGGCGACCGATCACGCCGGAGCGCTCGGTCCGGAATGGCAAAATGAGATCGTCAACAGAAGTCGACCCGCTGGCCGCAGCGGGGGCGTGCCTGTCAGGCATTCAGTCCTTTCCGAGGCACCACGCCAGGATGGCTTTCTGAGCGTGAAGCCTGTTTTCCGCTTCATCGAGTACGGCTGACTGCGGGCCATCGATCACGTCGGCGCTGACTTCGTGGCCGCGGTAGGCCGGCAGACAGTGCATGAATATGGCGCTGCTGGACGCCTTCTGCATCAGCGCGCCATCGACGGCATATGGTCCCAGCATCTGCTTGCGGCGCGGCGCGTCGGTCTGGCCCATGGACACCCACGTGTCCGTCACGACGCAATCGGCGCCGGCCACCGCTTCCTGCGGATCGTCCGTGATCATGACATCGGCGTTCTCGGCCTTGACCCAGTCCAGCATCGGCTGTTCCGGCTTGAGCTGGGGCGGGCAAGCGATGCGCAGCGAAAACCCGAAGCGCTGGGCGGCATGCATCCACGAGGCGGCGACATTGTTACCGTCGCCGACCCAGGCGACGCTGCGGCCATTGATCGGCCCTTTGCGTTCCTCGAACGTCACGATGTCGGCGATGACCTGGCACGGATGGCTTCTGTCGGTCAGGCCGTTGATGACCGGCACTGTCGCGTTGGCCGCCAGTTCGAGCACGCTGTCGTGGGAATTGGCGCGGATCATGATGGCGTCGATGTAGCGCGACAGCACGCGCGCAGTATCGGCGATCGATTCGCCGCGACCGAGCTGTAGATCAGTGTGGTTCAGCGCGATGGTCTGTCCACCGAGCTGCCGCATTGCGACGTCGAACGAGACGCGCGTACGGGTCGACGGCTTCTCGAAGATCATCACCAGCACGGCCTGGGCAATCCTCTCCGGTCGCAAGTCCGGAGGGACGGTTTTGCCCGCGGCCTTCATGGCGTGCGCGGCATCGACGATGCCACGCAGCGTTGCCGCATCGAGATCATGAATATCAATGAAGTGGCGCGGCGCCATGGCGATGTGCCCCTAGCGATCGTGACTGAAAAGAAGGCGGCTCAGGACGTCGACGCCGACGAGCGGCGCAGAGCTTTCGTCAATCGCGACGAGAATTCCGCCAAGTCTTCATCCGTGACAGTGAGTGGCGGCAGGATTCGCAGCACGTTGTCACCCGCCGTAACGGTGAGCAGCTTTTCAGCCGTGCACGCCTTCTGCAAATCGCCGACCGGCGTCTTAATCTTGAGGCCCATCAGCAAGCCGATGCCGCGGACATCTTCAACGAGATCAGGATTTTCGTCCTTGATGCGGGCGAGGTCTTGCTTGAGGCGAAGAGCCCTGGCTTGAATTTGCTCAAGGAAGCCCGGCTCTAGAACGACATCCAGAACCGCGTTGCCGACGGCCATCGCCAGCGGATTGCCGCCGAACGTTGTGCCGTGCGAACCGGGCACCATGACCTTGGCGACGTCTGCAGTGGCGAGGAAAGCGCCGAGCGGGAAGCCGCCGCCGATGCCCTTCGCGATCGCCATGATATCCGGAGCGATGCCTGCCCATTCGTGCGCGAACAGCTTGCCGGTACGTCCGATGCCGCACTGGACTTCATCCAGGATCAGCAACAGGCCGTTGTCGTCGCACAGCTTGCGCAGATGCTTCAGGTCGGCCGGAGGCATCACGCGGATGCCGCCTTCGCCCTGCACCGGCTCGACCATGATCGCCGCCGTTTCCGGACCGATCGCAGCCTCGACCGCAGCCATGTCCATCGTCGGCATGACGTCGAAGCCCGGCATCTGTGGACCGTAGCCGTCGAGGTACTTCTCATTGCCGGCGGCGGCCAATGCTGCCAGCGTGCGGCCGTGGAAGGCGCCTTTGAAGGTGATGATGCGATAGCGTTCAGGATGGCCGGCCGCGTGATGGTAGCGGCGCGCCATCTTGATCGAACCTTCGATGGCCTCGGTTCCGGAATTGCAGAAGAACACCTGATCGGCGAAGGTCGCGGCGACCAGACGCTCGGCCAGCCGCTCCTGACCGGGAATCCGGAACAGGTTCGAGGTGTGCCAGAGCTTGCCGGCCTGCTCGGTCAGCGCTGCAGTCAGCTTCGGGTTGGCATGGCCCAGCGAATTCACCGCGATGCCGCTGGTGAAATCCAGATAGCGCTCACCCGTCGTCGAAATCAGCCACGCACCTTCACCTCGCTCGAACATCACGTCCTGGCGCGCATAAGTACCCATCAGGGCATTCTGGCCAGAAGTAGAGTTCTGGGCGACCCGGCTTGAGGCAGGCACGGGCTGCGACATGGCGGCAGCTCCTTCTAAGGTTAGGAAATCAAAAGGCCGCCTCGTGCGGCGGCCGGAGAACATATTGGATACAACCGGCCAAGCGCGTCGTCAATCAACGGGTTGGCCGGGCAGGT